>DATHNK010000243.1:0-21648 GCA_035486075.1 Bacteroidia bacterium | reverse complement strand
TTTGTAAGCCCTGCCAGTGCTTATGTAAGTTCTACTTCAGGCGATGGTTCGCTGATACTTTCCTGGTAAAGAAATTAGACTTTTACGTATTTTTTCTTGTCCATTTGAATGGAATTTTAAATTCCTGTTTACTTATGTTGTCAGCATTGTACTTTACCCCTATATCAACAAGCACAATAAAAACTTGATTTTCTTATATTTTTTGTTTTACATATCTTTCTGTGTAAAATATTACTAACTCATTGATAATCTATTGTATACATACTTTGTTTTACAAACTATCTCAACGCTAGTAAGCCAACTACTAATGGTCAATAACTAGTTTACCACTTCCTACAAAGGCTCCATTGTCTTTCAAAATGCGATAAAAATAAATACCGGCTGGTTGAGCTGAAAGGTCAAGAATGAAATTAGAATTATTTTTTCCTAAAACACTTGAATTAATTTCATCCCCAAGCAATGTATAAACCTTAACCTTGCAGCTGTTTTCAAGACTTGAAAAACTTAAATTAAAAATACCCTTGCTCGGATTTGGGTAGATTTTTACTTTCTGCAAGTTCTGTTGAGCCAATCCAGTAGTAATGAGATTTCCTGTCACTTTACGAATTACATTATTAGAAGCGTCCGAGATGTAGATATTGCCGAGAGAGTCGAACGCAACATTGGATGTCCCTAATAACTCTGCATCAGTGGCCGGTCCACTATCACCAGAATAACCTCCAGAAGTAATCCCTGCAACTGAATGAATAATACTATCAGGAGTTACCATTCTTATTTTGTAATTACCATCAGCAATATACATATTACCAAATTTATCAAAGGATACGCCGTTTACAGTTAATCCCGCAGCTGTTGCAGGTCCACCATCTCCACTATCACCTCCGTGTCCATTACCTGCAATTGTTGTAATAATTCCAGTTGTAGCATCCACTTTTCTGATAACAGTATTAAAACCATCTGCAATATAAATGTTGTTAAAGCTGTCTAAGGCTAATCCGGTAGGACCATGCATTTCTGCGTTTTTGGCAGGTCCACCGTCACCGGTGTAACCATAAACTGACTTTCCTGCTACGGTACTTATCAATCCACTAATTACATTTACTTTACGAACTCTGTTATTTTTTTCATCAGCGAACAGAACATTATTTGAATCGTCAATGGCAACAGAAGATGGATTCCATAATTCTGCATCCGTAGCCTGACCTCCATCTCCAGAATAGCCACCATATCCTGTCAATGCCTTATAGCCATTGCCAGCAACAATATTAATAACCCCAGTAGCCAAGACTATTTTTAGTATAACGTTACCATTTCCGTCAGCAATAAATAAATTCCCACTTTTGTCGATTGTAATACCATTAACTTCAGCTAAAAAAGCACTAGTTGCTTGACCTCCATACCCACCAAATCCTATGTGGCCATTGCCAGCTATAGTAGTAATAATTCCTGTGGTTGCTGAAACCTTTCGGATGGTTCCGTTTCCAAATTCACCAATAAAAATATTGCCAGTATCATCAAGTGCAACTCCTATCGGAAGTCCGAGTTCGGCAGCCGTTGCAGGTCCTCCATCGCCACTATACCCTCCAAAGGGATGTGATGCTATATAATTACCTGCAATAGTGGAGATAATTTGAGCCTTTCCTAAAGTAAAAAAAATAAGAAATAGAACTGTAAGGAACGGATAAATTCTTTTCATAATGTAAAGATAGCAAATATGTTATACTAAAACATGCCCTTTTATACCTTTCACTAATTTGTACCCTGTACCCTGCCCGACAACTCGTTGATATTCTGATTTATTTTGTTTTACACATTTCCAAGCGTAAAATGTTGCTAACTCATTGATAATCTATTATATACTTGCTTTGTTTTACACTATCTAACCTGAGTGTAATATGGATTAACTCATAATTTATTGATTTTCAATAATATAAATTTTGTTTTACACCCTTTTTGAAGTACGTAAAAGTGTAAAATGGTGTAAAACAAAGTCGGAGGTCGGAGCCCGACTGGCAATCAATCAGGATTTGCTAAGGAGCATGGACTTGTTTCAGCATCACATCACAAAGTAATGCCACACAATACCTACGTATTATTGCGAGCTAAAACAAGTTCAGCATGATCGAACTAACTGCACATTTCTCATAGTTCATAGCTCATAGTTTATAGTTCATAGTTTATTCCCTACATTTGTCCGGATGAAACACGAGTTTGTAAAAGGAGATAAAAAAGTAGTTAACGCCTGGGCCGTTTATGACTGGGCCAACTCGGTATATCACCTGGTCATCACCTCTACCCTATTCCCGATTTATTACAGTGCCGTTACGCATGTTGGCGGCGCTCAAACTGTAAACTTCCTCGGAATGACTTTCCTTCCCGACGCACTTTATACCTATGCACTTTCCTTTGCCTTCCTGGTAATTGCAGCCATATCCCCCCTCCTATCGGGTATTGCCGATTACAGCGGGAACAAAAAAATATTCATGAAATTCTTTTGCTACATGGGAGCCAGTGCTTGTAGCCTGTTATTCTTTTTTACCAATACTTCCAACTTATGGCTTGCTATTGTAATGGTAATATTTGCCTGTATCGGCTACGCTGGGAGTATTGTATTTTATAACGCCTACCTGCCCGAAATAGTTGAACACAAAGACCAGGACCGCGTAAGTGCCAAAGGATTTTCGTATGGATATATCGGTAGTTCTATATTACTCATCATCAACCTTGCTATGGTTATGAAACCGGGCTGGACAGGCCTTACAGGTGATGCTGCTACTACTATGGCTACAAGGTTTTCATTCTTAACAGTCGGTGTGTGGTGGGTTGGATTTGCACAAATCACATTCCGCCGCTTACCTACAAACCCGTTGGGTGAAGTGAAAAAAAATGTAGAACGCCATATCTGGAAAGGTTATGAAGAGCTGCTAAAAATGTGGAGGCTGCTAAAAACCACTAAACGGTTAAGGCGTTTTCTGATAGCTTTTTTTGTCTACAACACAGGCGTTCGAACCATTATGTTAGTCGCAAATCTTTTTGGTTCAGATACCTTGCATTTAAAGGAAGACCAGCTTATACCAACCATATTGATCATACAGTTTGTGGCTGTTGGCGGCGCCTATATGTTCTCGCACATTGCTAAAATTAAGAGTGACATTTATATGCTTAAATGGGCCGTATTTATTTGGGTTGGAGTATGTGTCGGTGCTTACTTTACGTATACAGCCTACCAGTTTTACGCCCTTGCATTTTTTGTAGGTTTAGTAATGGGAGGAATACAGGCTTTATCACGTTCTACTTATTCCAAAATGCTGCCGCCTACCGAGGACCATGCTTCCTTCTTCAGCTTTTATGATGTATGTGAAAACGTAGGTAGTGTACTTGGTTTGTTTCTCTATGGCTGGGTATACGATTTAACCCACGATATGCGCAACTCTATTGGCTTTTTATTGATGCTGTTTGTCTTCGGGTTTATTTTGTTAAATAGAATTCCGAAGAATAAGTTGGTGAATGCTTAATTGCATTTTCTACACAGCAGCTAACCCAATCGGTCATGCTGTCCGCCAGCTGGCGGACAGCATGACTAAAGGCTTCTTTTAATTGCTTGTCGGGCTCCGATTATTTGCCGGCCGGGCTTCCGGTAAACCCCTCTTCCTGCCAGAAATACTGATGGGTTTTCAGATTATAGTAAGCCATTTTATCACCAATACTAACCTTTAACAAGCCATTCTGCATTGATTTTACTTCGGTCCAGATGCAGGGTACAATAAAGTTTCCGGCATTATCGATCAGGCCATACTTGCCATCAATATTCACTAGAGTTATGTTATTTTTAAAGTCATTTGCCTGGTTAAATTGGGGCTGTATAACCATATCTCCATCTAAATTTACATACCCGAATAAACCTCCTAACTTCACTTTAGCAAGGCTATCGGAAAAAGAATAAGCCAGCTCATATTTGAAAGGAACAACTAATTTTCCCTTTTCGTTTATATAGCCCCATTTTTTGTTTTCCATCACAGGGGCAAGGCCTTGTGAAAAATATAAAGCATCATCGTATTTGCATGGGATGACAAGCTTTCCGGTAGTATCCACAAAGCCTCTTTTTTTGTGTAGCTGCACTTTTGCATACCCATTCCGGAAATTACCTTCATTCAGCATGTCGGGTGTAAAATCATATTTCATGGGTATTACCATAGTACCTGTCCTGTCAGCATATCCATATTTAAGCCCCTGCACAAGCATGGAATAACCTTCCGAAAAATCGCCCACGTTATCATAACTGAAAGGTATAACTAGGTTACCCATCATATCAATCCGCCCGAATTTTCCATTGGCTTTCACTTTTGCAAGGCTATCATTGAACCTGTCTGCCCACTCATAGTTGCAGGGAATTACAAAATCGCCTTTATGGTTTATATAGCCATATTTATTACCGGAATTTTCAACACTTGCCAGGCCTTGTGAAAAATCAAGTGCATCCAGGTATTTAACGGGTATCACTTCATCGCCCAATAGGTTGATATATCCAAAGAGATTATTCTTTTCCACTTCAGCATTGCCTTCCGAAAACTCCAGTATTTCCTGGTATTCAAATGGCACCATTACCTGCCCGATAGTAGATATTATTCCGTAAAGTCCACCCTTTTTTACTATGGCAAGCGTCTTATAAAAGTGGTCGGCTTCCTCGTAAATACAAGGAATAACCATCTCTCCCCGTTTATTTATAAATCCAATTTTATCACTGATCGCCACTGCTGCCAACCCATCGAAAAAAGCGGAGTCGGCCCATTCATATTTATAGGGGATGCGTAACTTCCCGGTACTATCAATATATCCCCATTTATCACCATTTTTAACGGGATAAAAAGTAGTTCTGGCAAGTATTAAATCCGTATCGGCATGTTGCAGGTAAGGGTAATCGGGATAGGTATTTTGAAAGCGGAGAAAAGTCTCCGGTTTTCCATCCATAGTGTACATGGAATAGATCTTGCGCCAGGCATCTTCCACATTTCTGTTAGTTGGATATTGTTTCACAAAGGCATGATATTCATCTATACTTTGTTGTGTTATAGAAAGCCTGTAAACAGAATCTTCAGCAGCGCCTTCATAAGGGCTTTGAGGAAATTGGGTAATAAAACCCGCAAAGCTTTGTGGGGTATGCGCGGCGGTAAGTGTTTTGAAAAGTACTATTTCATAGCGCTTTTTGGCTTCATCAAACTCCAGCGCTTTAGGATAAGTTTCCATGAAATTTTTATAGGCTTCGTAGGTATTTTCCTTTTCAGCAATGCCAAAAGCCAGCAGATCCCTTAAATCAATAGCAGGTTTTACTTTTGTTGACGAGGCATAATAACTTATATAATGATCATAGCCTTCTATGGTATTCCTTATGGTAGAAGCTATATACGCTTTATATTCTATACTGTCCTGTAAACCAATGATAGCAAGCGAATCAACACCGTATTGTTTCCATTCTAACCTTTGTTTGGGGGTTGAACCGAAGTATGATTTTTTTGAAAGCAACACATAAGTATAAGCCGTATCTAAATTATAAAAATGGTTATCACTATGAGAAGCAATAACACTCAGTCCGTATGTAGCGGGGACATAGTCGCTCTTGCTTTTTAATGATTTGGTGAAGATTGCCCTCGCCTTAAAATAATCGTAAACAGACAAGGCCTTAAATGCATTTTTTATACCTCCCGCGATAAGAAGCCCGGGGAAAATAATACAAGATAAAATAAACAAGGAGGAGCCTCTTTTCATAAGGCAAAGTTAACCATACTAAATAAATATGAGTTTATAAATAATTATTGAGATTGCCAGCCAGGATGAATCGTTCGGACGGGCATCGTTCCTCGCAATGACGTATTACCGCTCTGTAAGCCACTTTCAAGAGCTATCGTCATTGCGAGGAACGAAGCAATCTCTGTAGCTACAAGTATTTTTTATATTTGTATAATGAAAAAACTCTTCCCACTATTTTTCATCCTCCTTTCACTAGGCACATTATCCGCCCAAAACCTGAATTTTAAAGATACGAATGGGCTTAAAACATTATTGTGTGGGCGGGCTTGGATCTGTTATGGGTTAAACCCTGACTCAACATTTTCAGAAAAAGTTATGGATAGTATTAAATTTTATCCTAACAGAACTCTTTATATTTCCTCGAGGCCTAAAGATGATTCTACTGATGAATTGCTTCTTCCCGTTCCATTAAGAGGAAATTGGTCATTTGGTTCAACGGCCAGAGCAGCACGCACTGATACTGCCACCAATTGCATTAATATCAATATGCCCAGCACAGCATTTGGAAATACACATGGTATCGGGTACTATGTTTATGCCTTAGTCGATGGGCATAGAATAAAAGGTACAAAACGTGGAAAGATAATAGGAAATCTGGATGAGCCTTTTTTGGTTTCAAGCGGTATAAATGCAAGTATATATTGGGATAGGCACTATGTTTGGCAACAGCCTAGGCAATTAAAAAAAGAGAAAATCCCTAAAATCTCCAAATGAAAAAACTCTTCGCCCTGTTTTTCATCCTCCTTTCACTAGGCACATTATTCGCCCAAAACCTGAATTTTAAAGATACCACTGGCCTAAAAGCCTTATTGTGCAGCCATACTTGGATAGAGTATCATGTAAATAGTGATTCTACATTTTCGGACCTAATAATGGATAGCCTTAAATTTTATATGAACGGCAGCTTTTATAATAAATCTATCCTGCCTAAAGACGTTTCGAATGATATATTTCGGCGTCCTGAAATAATAACCGGAAAATGGCATATGGGCAATACAGGGAAAGTTTTACAAGGGGATTCAGCCACAAATTGTATTATAATAGAAATGAACTATACCCGTAATAATGCATTAATTTTATTACGATTTGCATTAGTTGATGGACATAGAATAAAAGGCACTAAACGAGCAAAATTATGTGGCAATTTGGATCAACCGTTTATTGCATACTCTTATTGGGATACCGGTATTTTTTGGAATAGACGTGAAATCTGGCAACCGAAAAGGCAATTAAAAAAGCCAAAAAACATTAATTTATTATAAAGTATGGACAAGAGATTGCTTCGTTCCTCGCAATGACGTATTACCACTCTGTAAGCCACTTTCAAGAGCTATCGTCATTGCGAGGAACGAAGCAATCTCTGTAACTATAGGTATTCCTATATATTAAACACCCTTGAAATAGAGAACCCCAATTTAAACCCGCCTTTGGTCCAGGTTTCGTGGGTATTGGGTATTAAATTATTTTCGTCGAGGAAAGCGGCATTGCTGAAATTAACTTCAAAAACGTGTCCGCCTGTTTCCACTTCATAGCCGATGGAAAGCGGCATGTAGTAAGGATTTGCAGTATTGTTCATCCGGTATTGGGAAAAAATATAATAGTAATCGGCAACCAGACTGGAGTGCTTATTGAACATAAACCTGCCGCCCACAGCTGCAAACGGAATAGTATTCATATCCGTTGCCCCATTGGTCAGGTTGGTACTTGTCAATACGTAGTTCCGGTGCTGCACTCCGCCCAATAATTCTAATGAGATACGCTCATTAAAACGCCGGTCTACAATTGCTTCCCCGAAATAGGAAAGTTTATCCAACACACTGCGTGAAGTGGTAGAATCGGTTCCGCCATAAAAGGTAGAATTAAGTTCAGGGGTAATTCCGGCATCTCCATACACAGCCAATGAAATGGGGGTTATTGAATTTTGGGTTATCAATTTATATTTGGCATTCAAATCAATCAACTCCTGTTCTTTGCTGCGGGAAATTCCAACCATGAAATTTTTGGTTATACCAAAATTAAATGCAAACTGAATATCGGAAGCAACATCAAAACCAGCCAGTGTATGAAAGCCTCCGTTACCTTGCCCGCCCACGTTTCCGAACCTGTGCAATATTACAAACTGCATTACGCCCGGGTCAATGGTTTTGGTGGTTTCTACATTAATGAGTTTAACATCTTTCCAGGTAGGCAATACCTTTTGCGGCCCCTTTGCCGAATCTACAAGCTTAAGCAGGTCCTCCTGGCATTTTGCAACAAATGGATGCGAAATCAAAGCAAGTAGAAAAAGTATAGAAAAAGCGGAATATCGAATTCTGTTCATCGGTTATGGTTTATAGTTACTTTCTACTTCACTTTATATGGCTTCATAGTTGCCTTAAAAGTAATAGCCACATGGTCGGCCAGGTTACTCCCCAGTATGGCCTTGGGGACCTTAATATTATAATCGGCCATCATTACATCGAACTTCGCATTAAGAAAAATAATACCGTTTTGAATGGTGATAGTTCCGGGAATGGTGATGGTCTTCTTCACACCATGCATATCCATAACCCCGGTTACAGTGACCGTATTCGCACCATCTTTAGTATAATCAACTTTTTCGTTCACTTTACCTTTGAAAACCGTATGGGGATATTTGTCACTCTCCATATAATCTTCATTAAAATGCTCCTGCATCAGGTGGCTTTTAAAAATAAACTCCTGGTTTACAATGCTTATTTGTATGTCACCGGTAGCAGTACTCATTACGGGTTTTGATATGGTATTTTCAGCATCAATATCTTCCATTGCAGTTGCAGAAAAGAAACTTACACGGCAGGAATCTGCCATAAAGATCTGCCCGAAGGATAGAGTGAAGTATGAAGAACTAAGAATGAAGTATAATAAAACTGCTATTTTTTTCATAACCATATTATCAGATTATTGAGGGCATCCCTGGTCAATCCAGGCTTTGAATTTAGCTAACAGACACGGATCGGTTGTCCAGCCTGCTTGCGGAGTCAGCGGCATTACAGGCACCTGGCTTCCATTACCAAATAATGCCTGGTATAAAAGTCCACTTTGGTAATTGGCATATATGCCGGCATACGTTGTATAATCGTATCCGCTGTATGAGTTTGTGGAGTGACAGGAAGTATTTGATGTGCCGCACTGAACATTAATTATTGCCTGCATAGAGTTACTATCCGAAGAATACGTAAGCTTGTTTGTGTCATTACATACAGCAGCCATAACAGGAGCCGCCCCCTGCTTATTTTCGCAGGAATTGATAACTATAACTGCTGATAGCAGCAATATACCAACAATAAATTTGGTTTTCATAATGAACTTCATATGCAAATATACGACTACTCTACGACAATTCTTTTAACGGTTGATTGACCGTTGGCAATAAGTTGAATAAAATAAATACCTGAATTAATATCAGAAGGAATGGTTAAACTCTGAGTATGGGCTCCTTCATTTACCATACCGGCTGACAATGCAGAAAGCTTTCTGCCATCAAGACTATACATATTTACCTCCACATTAGCAGCCTCGCCCATATTGTAAGTAAGATTAACCTGTTCCCTGGCTGGATTTGGAAATACTGAAAAAGAAATAGCTGCATCTGTTACGTTATCTATGCCATCTGTTGCGCTTTCCTGAACTGTAAGGGTAGCAGGAAAAACATACGTGCCGGTAGCTTTGGAATTGCCGTTAGCACAGTTAAAACATCCATAAAATGTAACAGCGCCGGAGCCTTTTGCGGGAGCTTTCCAATTGAAAGTCCATGACAAAGAATCAGTCCCTTTGTAGCCATTAATAGTATGCGTTATATATTGAAAAGAACCCGAGGTTACAATTTTAGTGGCGGTGGAATTTGTAACAATAAGAGTGCCTAAAGGATAACCGCCTGATGTTTGCGGAGATATTTCAAACCCAAAAGATGAATAACCTATATCAACCGCTTTCGCAGTCAAAGTGTAAATGGAATCTTGTGTATAGCCGGCTATTGGCACATTAGAAATGATCCAGGGTTGGGAATTCTGAAGCGGGTTGGAGTTATGGCAACCAGAAGCAGCACAGGTTAAACCATCATGAGGGGAACCGGTAACCCCTGCAGGAGCTCCGGTATCATGGGCTTTACCCGTATAGATGCCTGTAAAATAAAATGATCCGCCAACAAGTAAGGTCATAGATACGATCGCTATTTTCTTCTTCATTATATTATAGGAGTTTACATTAAATGCCAATGCTACTCCAAGGTTGGTTCATGGTTGCTGATTTTTGTCACTTTTGCCCTCGCTTACATTAATAAATTATTTAATCTCTTTTCCAGTGTGAAAAAAACTGACATAAAACAGTTTCATGGTTCAAATTGGTAGATGAACTATCCCGAGAAAAGGTTGTGTGAAAAGAAATAAAAAATATTCTTGGGGTACTTTATAGTATATACTATTGGCAAATGGAGTAACTTTGTATAGTATCATGTATTTAAATATGAAAAGAAAGTTTGTAATAGGATTAGTATTGGCAGTTTTTTTGGCATTTGTGATAGAGTCTTGCAAAGAGAGTGGATGCAGTAAATCTTATGTAAGTTCTTATACTTCCAGCGAAAGTAAAAAAATGACAGGCGATTGTATGGGTTGCCACAGCCCCAATGGAGGTGCCGGCGCGGGTTGTTTTAGAATAGGAGGAACGGCATACGACAGTATTCCGGCTGACAGTTCTGTTCAAAATTCGGTTATAAAATTATTTACTCAGCCCGATGGCGGTGGAGAATTGGTGGTTACCCTGCAGGTTGATCAGAGCGGGAATTTTTACACCACTTCACCTGTATCTTTTGCAAGTGGATTATATGCTTCCATTACTTCGAAGAAAGGTATACGGTATATGCCAAACCCGACAGTTTCCGGAGCCTGCAACAGTTGCCATGGAACAATTAATGCAAAACTTTGGGCCGATTGATAAACAAATTGAACGATTCAGTTATGGTTAAAAGATTATTTCCTTGCTTTTCATACTTTTTATTTCTACTCCTCCCCTATTCCTGTTTCTCCCAATCTGCCAAAGATACTTCACATCCTAAAACACAGCCATCCACCTGGAATGATGAAAGGCTGATCAGTTCCCCAACCACTAAAACCGTGACTCCCGGCGCTATGGAGGTATATTTTATGCACCGTCTTGGCAACATGGGCGGAGCATCGAACGGCGGGTTCCATACACTTTACGGATTCGACATTGCTTCAGATGTGTTATTCGGATTTGATTTTGGAATAACCAAAAGATTAATGATCGGTGTTTGCCGGAGCAAAGCCCAGGAATTAATTGATGTTTATGGAAAATACAGGCTAATAAACCAAAAACCGGGTGGCTGGCCTATTTCCCTTGCGCTGAATCAAGATATTGGAGTTACACCCGAGGATACCACAACCTTATATCATGGCACATCCGAAGCGGAAAACCAGAGAAGTATATCCGACAGGTTTTCTTATCTTGAACAGGTAATTATTGATACCCGGATAAATAAACATATTTCATTAGAAATTGTGCCTACGCTTTGCCACAGAAACCATGTTCTTGAGACCGTTAATTACAATAACGACACGTATGATGAAAATGATATTTTTTCATTGGGAATAGGAGGCCGGTATATGTTTAATAAAGTTATTGGCATTGTGGCCGACTATTATTATATCATGTCGAAGTATAGAACAAACAACCCTTATTTGAACTATTACAATGCCCTTTCCTGCGGAATAGAACTAAACACCGGTGGACACGTTTTTGAAATTAATTTAAGCAATGCATCCGGGCTGGTAGGAAATAATTTTATTCCAAACACCACCGACACCTGGCTTAAAGGTGGCTTTAAACTTGGGTTTACAATATCCAGGGCCTTTAACATCTAAGTCTTTATTTTTTTAGTGGTTCTGGTTTCCATTTCATTGCTTTATTAACTTTACCACTTTAATTTATATCACTCATGCCAAAAATTGACTGGTTGCGTTCCAATTGGTTATTTCTAGCAGTTATTGTATTCGGCTTATTTCTTCGCCTGGTTTGGGTGAATGATATGGAGTGGAAAAGCGATGAGCAATGGATGTTCAATAAGGCCCACGAGGCCGCTACTTCCGGCCATTGGCTTAAGGTAGGAATGGAAAGTGGCGGCGGTATTGTTAACCCGGGATTAAGTTCAGCCATCTTTACTGCCATTGCTTACTTTTTTGACACCCCCACGGGAATGGCCGGCGTGGTGCAATGGTTAAACGTAATAAGTATTTTATGTTTTCTTTTATTTATAATTTATAAAGTAGAAAAAGAGCAGCAGAATATTTGGCTCTGGGGATTAGCCCTGGCATCGGTTAGCCCTTTGGCAGTGCTCTTCTCCCGAAAAATATGGGCGCAGGATGTATTACCCATTTTTTGTTTTCTGGTCATCTGGACCAATGCCAACAGAAATAAAAAATGGGGAGCTTTTCTGTGGGGCTTGTTTGGCGCACTTATTGGACAAATACACATGAGCGGCTTTTTTTATGCAGCCGGGTTAGCTATTTTCACTATTTATTATGACCACCGTAACAAGCAACCTTTTAAGTGGGGCTACTGGCTTGCCGGCAGCGCAATTGGTGCAATCGGTTTAATACCCTGGTTGCAGTATATCACCACACATTCCCAACCGTCGAATATGAGCCTTGCCCATATTTTTCAATTTAACTTTTATATTTATTGGCTGTTTGATGCGCATGGAATTAATACCATGTATTCACTTAAAAAAGAATTCTGGAATTTTGTTAAAGAACCATTTATTGCAGGTCATGCAACATACCTGGTGGGTATCCTGCATCTTGTCCTGGCTGCTTCCGGGCTTTATACCATATTCCGCCTGGGCGGATATGTAAAACGAATTATACTTTATATAAAACAAAAACAATTATTATCAAAACTCACCACAAACCTAAGTTCTGCTGACTTCTACCTGCTTTCCGTTTTCCTGGGGTTGGGTATCCTGATGACCTTTAGCGGCATTATTGTTTGCCAGCATTACCTTATTGTTGCATTCCCGTTCAGCTACATCTTTATGGCAAAAATATTCCAACAAAAGAAGAAATTAATGATTGCTATAATAATTGCGCAGTTGCTGGTAACCGTTTCGTTTATGCTATATATTCACACGCATAACGGCGCTAAAGACGGAGATTACGGAATGACGTACGGTTCCCAACTTAATAAAACCTAAAATTATATTACTTTGCGGTTTCTTTTGAATTCCTATGAAAATACTTTCCATAATAATTCCGGTATACAACGAAGCAAGAACGATTGAACTTTTGCTTGATAAAGTAGTTGATGCTGTCCCGGGTTTTGATATTGGCAAGCAAATTCTTATTGTGAATGACGGTTCGTCGGATAATACGATGGATATCCTGAATAAGTATGTGCAAAAATTTGAGCAACGCAAAGCAAACCTGGCTGTTCCCACCGAGATAGTACTTTACGACAAAAAGAAAAATGAAGGCAAAGGGGCAGCCATTCATACGGGAATAAAAACAGCTACCGGAGACTATATCATTGTGCAGGATGCCGACCTGGAATATGACCCGCGTGAATACACGCTCCTGTTAAAACCCATGGTAGAGGGCTTTGCCGACGTGGTCTACGGCTCGCGTTTTATGGGCGGCAGCCCGCACCGGATGCTGTTCTTCTGGCACTCGCTGGGTAACAAGATACTTACATTTTTATCGAATATGCTTTCTAATCTTAATATGACAGATATTGAAACTTGCTATAAACTTTTTAAATCTGAAATTATTAAAGGCATAGCCCTGAAGGAAAAACGTTTTGGTTTTGAACCCGAAGTTACCGCTAAAATAGCCCGTATCAAAGGCATAAAAATTTATGAAGTGGGTATTTCCTATTATGGCCGCACCTACGAAGAAGGCAAAAAAATAAACTGGAAAGACGGAGTCAGAACCATGTGGTGTATTTTAAAATATAACAGGCTATTCAGGGGTGTTAACTTACTTTTAGTTGTTATTGCCGGGCTTATTTTAACGCTTGTAGTTTATTATCTGCTATGGCATCTACTCATGCCATTCAAGAATGGGGTTTAATTATTCTTCCCGTTCCACTTCTCGTTTTCCTTATTGCATCATTTTATTTGTTAGTTTTACCTGTAAATGTGACACTTAAAAATAAAAATTATGAATAAAATCTACATTAAAAGCATACTGGTGGCTCTTCTTTTGGCTACGTCGTTTGTATCCCGCTCCCAAATCATCAATACTTTTGCGGGCAATGGAGTCAACGGCTACACTGGCGACGGAGGGGCCGCTACCGCAGCAGAACTCAGTGGAATTGTTGGTGTGGTTGCAGATGCTGCCGGAAATATTTATACGGCAGAATACAGTAATAACATTGTACGGGTAATAAATACTTCTGGTATCATCAGCACCTTTGCAGGTAACGGGCATGCCGGGTATAGTGGCGACGGAGGCCCGGCTACCGCCGCTGAATTGCATTGGCCAAACAGTGTAGGAGTGGATGCCGCTGGAAATGTTTATATATGCGACGAACAAAATAATCGTATCCGGAAAGTAAACACCTCAGGCATTATCAGCACCGTAGCCGGCAATGGCGACCCGAGTTTCGCCGGCGATGGAGGGCCTGCTACCAATGCTGAATTTAATGATGCCCAGGGAATAGCTGTTACTGCTTCCGGAGTTATTTACATTGCCGATTATTTAAATAGCCGTATCCGGGTGGTAAACACTTCCGGTATCATTAACACATACGCCGGTATTGGTGTTGGCGGTTATTCCGGTGACGGAGGTCCGGCCACTGCTGCTGAAATGGGCACAGTTGGTGTGGGTGTGGATCCTACAGGAAATGTT
This sequence comes from Bacteroidia bacterium, assembly GCA_035486075.1. Lineage (GTDB taxonomy): Bacteria > Bacteroidota > Bacteroidia > JABEUT01 > JABEUT01 > JABEUT01. Next base: position 6,964 of record DATHNK010000243.1, on the reverse strand, counting down.
TACAATGTAGATTTTTATGGTCAGCGTATCCGTAAAATAAATACATCGGGCATCATAAGCACAGTGGCAGGCAATGGTTATTTAGCAGGAGGCTTTAGCGGTGACGGAGGCCCGGCAACCGCAGCGGAATTGAATGATCCGTCCGGTGTTACTGCCGATGCTTATGGTAACGTTTTCATTGCGGATGGGTCTAATGTCCGTATCAGAATGGTCGATAATTCCGGCATCATAAGCACCTTTGCCGGCAATGGTGCCGGGGGATTCTCCGGTGACGGAGGCCCGGCCACTGCCGCTGAATTGCGCCAAACTAATGAATTGGCATTCGATGCTTCGGGTAATTTTTATATTGCAGATCAAGGTAATAACCGCATAAGAATAATAACCGGAATAACAACCGGAATAAATGAACAGGTTTTCGCTCGAAATGAAATAAATATTTATCCGGTACCTAATACTGGAATATTTACCATTACTGGCCTTTTAAAGGGTCAGATAATAGAACTCTATAATTACACGGGACAAAAACTAAGCGCTGCTATTTCTGATAAAAATACTATTCAGTTTGATATATCGAATTATGCCAATGGAATTTATCTTGTAAGGATATTAAACAAAGATGGTAGTGTTTTTACAACGAAAAAGGTTGTGAAAATGGAATAATATTAAAGTGATTTTTATTTCTTAATTTTGGTTACAGGTATCCAGCCTCAAAATTATTATTATGAATAAAATTTATATTAAAAGCACATTGGTTGCCTTGTTTTCGGCACTATCATTCATATCCAGTTCTCAAATAATTACTACGCTGGCAGGTAATGGCGCTCCCGGATTTTCGGGTGATGGCGGGCCTGCATCCTCCGCAGAACTATTTCTTCCGTATGAAGTGGCAACAGATTCTGTCGGTAATCTTTATGTGGCAGACTCATTTAATAACCGCATCAGGAAGATCAGCACTACCGGAGTTATAACTACCATTGCCGGCAATGGCTACGGCGCACCTTTTAACGGGGGTTACAGTGGTGATGGGGGACAAGCCTCCGGTGCCGAACTCTATTATCCGATTGGTGTTGCGCTTGACAAGTCAGGTAACATTTATATTTCAGATTATGATAATGAACGCATACGGAAAGTAAATACATCAGGTATCATCAGCACTATTGCAGGCAACGGAACCAAAAGCTATTCAGGAGATGGAGGCCCTGCCACTGCTGCCGAAATTAATGGCCCTACAGGCGTTACAGCGGATCCTTCAGGCAATGTTTATATTGCTGATTACTATAATAGCAGGATACGAAAAGTTAATCCGTCAGGGACAATAACCACTTTGGCCGGCAATGGCGTACTTGCTTATTCAGGTGACGGAGGGCCAGCCACTGCGGCTGAACTCTATCAGCCTTCGGGCATGGTTGCAGATAAATTTGGCAGCATTTATATTGCAGATTATGATAACGACCGTGTACGTGTAGTAAATACTTCTGGTATTATCAATACTTTCGCCGGGAATGGGGTACGGAATTTTTCGGGTGACGGAGGACCCGCCTCCGCAGCCGAACTTTCTCAACCCTGCAATTTGTTTATAGATACAGCGGGAAATATTTTTGTAGTCGATTATAGCAATAACCGGATACGTACTATTAATACATCAGGCATTATAAATACGATAGCGGGTAATGATTCTGCCGGATTTTTCGGTGATGGCGGACCAGCAACCATGGCTGAACTCAATCACCCGACAGGTGTAGCTCTCGACCCTTCAGGAAATGTTTACATTGCAGACTGGTATAATAGCCGTATCAGAAGGATAACTTATCTGACAACCGGAATAAATCTACCTGAAATAACAGACAATTCTCCCATAACAATTTATCCTGATCCAAGTATTGGGACCTTTACCATTACTGGGATAATACAAGGTCAGATAATAGAAATATATAATTATACAGGAGAAAAACTAAGTGCTGCTATTTCTGATAAAAATACTATTCAGTTTGTTATATCAAATTATGCCAATGGAATTTATCTTGTAAGGATATTAAACAAAGATGGTAGTGTTTTTACAACGAAAAAGGTTGTGAAAATGGAATAACATTGTAAGGTAGGGAACGGTTTGAAACCGTTCCCTACTGAAATATGCCGTTATTTTTGATAATTGTAAGGGTTCAAAATTTTGAACCCCTACCCTACCCTCCCCTACTCCTCTCCATCCAAAATATAATTTATATTTGTTGAATGAAGAGGTTTTTGATTTTGATGGTGGGTTTTACTGGTATTAACCCATCATTGTATTAAAATACCTAACTTTGCAATATGAAAGCCACTGAAATTATAAAAGAAATCACACGCCTTCCAGTAAACAGAAGGATTTTTATTGTTGAAAAGACACTTAAATCCATTCGTGAGATAGAGGAAAAAGATGCCATTACAAAGGCTGTTAATGCTTTGCTGCCTGATTATTCCACAGACAAAGAATTGACTGCATTTACAGGAATTGATTTTGATAAGTAAACACAGGTAAAAAAATCTGCGCAAATCTGTTTTATCCGTGTGCCATTACTCCCCTACCCCACTCCTTTCCCATCCAAAATATAATTTATATTTGTTGAATGAAGGGGTTTTTGATTTTGATAGTGGCGGGTTGCTTAGTGTTTACAGGCTAATTTATTAAATTCTCTAACTTTGCCGATGAATTAAACCGAAATGACCAAAGAGGTTAACGATATAAGGACTCAGCTTTTATTGCAGTTACCACTATTGCAGAAGAAATATCCTATTGCAAAATTGGCTTTATTTGGTTCCGTCGTCCGTGATGATTTTGACCCCATTAATAGCGATATTGATATTATGGTTGAGTTTAACGGCGCTATCGGTTGGGAATTTATTGACCTTTCCGATGAACTGGAAAAACTCTTAGGTAAAAAAGTTGACCTTGTTTCAAGAGGCGGAATCAAGCCCAGGTATTGGGAGCATATTAAAGCGGATATTGTTTATGTCTAAGCGCATTCCAAGCGTAATAATTGAAGATATACTGGAAAGTATAGGAAAAATAATGAGCTATACTGTAGGGATGGATTACGACAGTTTTCTAAAAGATAGCAAAACAAGAGAAGCAGTTTACAGAAACTTTGAAGTAATGGGTGAAGCAGCCAACCGTATGCCCAATGAATTCATTGATAAATATTCTGAAATCGAATGGCATAAAATCATCTCAACTAGGAATATCATCATTCATAGTTATGACGAAATTGATGATTCTATTATCTGGAATATAATTCAGAATAGCTTACCGGAACTCCAATCTAAACTTGAAGATTTACTGAAAAGGCTTTAATTCTGCCCTACCCCACTCCTTTCTATCCAAAATATAATTTATATTTGTTGAATGAAGGGGTTTTTGATTTTGATGGTGGCGGTTTTATTTAGCGTTGCTGCGTTGGGGCAGAAATCAAAGAATTTGTATTATGAGGATTTGTACGGAAATTGGAAAGTGAAAGATTGGAAATATTTTGAATGGATAAGTCCAAACGATATTGATTCCTTTAAAGTACAAACAAAGAGGTGTGAAGAAGAAGGATTGGTAATTATTGATTCGGCTGGAATACGGGAACAAGGAAATTTGTGTGATATTGTAAAATGCTATTATTATACTTTTGAAAAGGATTTTCAGTACTATTTAAGAAAAATAGTTGCTGATACATCCGGAATTGATAACCACGGGCGTGACAAATATCAATGGGAAGCTATGGACACATCTATAATCAGTAGGGAATTTATTAATATGATAGATCCGAAATATTCTAAAAATAATATTACAGTTATTGACACTAAATGTAATTGTGATTGGGGTAATTTTACACTTAAAGTCTATATATTAAGCCGTAATGAAATTGCACTCTATTCTTCAGCAGATATTACTATTTTAGAAAGGCTTAAATAAGCCGTTTTATGCCGTTATTTTTGAAAATTGTAAGGGTTCTCCGCCAGCTGGCGGATGAAACCCTGTCCTATTCTCGGCATGGGACTCTCGGCGACCTGTGCGACATTTGGCAATGTCCCGCTTGTCGCTAAAGTCCCTTGATTGCCACTACAACTATTAAAATGGATGAAATGCCTTACCTTTGCAGCCTCCTGACGCTTAAGGTCAGGACAAGGCATTCAAAAAAATGTTCAAAGAATATGATGTAATAGTAGTAGGTGCCGGCCACGCAGGATGCGAGGCTGCTGCTGCTGCTGCCAATTTGGGTTCGTCAGTGTTGCTTATCACTATGGACATGACGAAGATTGCGCAGATGTCCTGTAATCCTGCGATGGGCGGTATTGCCAAAGGGCAGATCGTACGTGAGATTGATGCGCTTGGAGGATATTCCGGAATTGTGAGCGATAAAACTGCCATACAATTCCGTATGCTGAACCGCTCGAAAGGCCCGGCTATGTGGAGCCCGCGTACACAAAACGACCGTGCATTATTCACACTGGAATGGAGAAAATTATTAGAAAATACACCTAATCTGGATTTTTTCCAGGATATGGTGAAAGACATTATAGTCACCCCTCATTCCCCCACGGGGGACGAAAGGGGTAGGGTCTGTGGCGTTGTTACCGGGCTGGGCATGGAGATAAAATGCAAGTCAGTTGTACTTACTAACGGCACCTTTTTAAACGGTATTATTCACATTGGCGAAAAGCAATTTGGTGGTGGTAGGGCAGGGGAGAGGGCTGCAACCGGAATCACGGAAAAGCTTTTGCAGCTTGGCTTTCAAAGCGGGCGCATGAAGACCGGAACTCCTCCCCGTATTGATGGCCGCTCCATAGATTACTCGAAGCTCGAGGAGCAAAAAGGTGATGAGAATCCGGAGAAGTTTTCCTATTTACAAGAAATAAAACCGCTGCAAAAGCAACGCAGTTGTTACATGGCCTATACAAGTGATAAAGTCCATGAGATATTAAAAACCGGTTTTGAAAAGTCTCCGATGTTCGCCGGAAGGATTCAAGGGGTAGGGCCGAGGTATTGTCCTTCGATAGAAGACAAAATAAATCGCTTCGCCGATAAAACGCGTCATCAACTTTTTGTGGAGCCAGAAGGGTGGGATACGGTCGAGGTTTACCTCAATGGGTTCTCAACTTCCCTTCCTGAAGACGTGCAAGATGCCGCTTTGAAGTCCATTATTGGATTAGAGCGCGTTAAAATGTTCCGGCCGGGGTACGCGATAGAATATGATTACTTCCCACCCGATCAGCTCTCTAATACGTTGGAAACGCGTCGTGTTTCAAATCTCTATTTTGCAGGTCAAATTAACGGGACAACTGGCTATGAAGAAGCTGCTTGTCAGGGAATTATGGCAGGTATTAATGCCCATTTAAAGGTCAATAATAAGCCTCCTTTTGTACTTTCACGCTCACAGGCATACATCGGGGTGCTGATTGATGATTTAATTACAAAAGGCACCGAGGAACCATATCGCATGTTTACCTCGAGGGCAGAATTTAGAATTTTGCTCCGCCAGGATAATGCAGATATTCGTTTAACACCTTTAAGTCATGAATTAGGTTTGGCATCCAAAGAGCGATTCGAACGGGTAAACGAAAAGATAAAAAAGAGCAAAGAGCTTACCAAATATTTTAAAGAAATTACGGTTACTCCGGAAGAAGTTAATCCCTATTTAACCGGAATCGGTTCAATGGAAATAGACCAAAAAGTAAAGGCATATTCAATTTTATCACGACCTGATGTTAGCATACAAGGTTTGGCAACTGTATCTGAAAACATAAAATCTCATTTGGAAACCTATGATGAGGAAACGATAGAGCAAGCCGAAATTCAAATGAAATATACAGGCTATATTATCAAAGAGCAGGAAACCGCCGACAAAGCCTTACGCCTCGAGGATTTAATCCTTCATGATAATTTCGATTACCATAAACTGAAATCTCTTTCAATAGAGGCCCGTGAAAAACTATCTAAACACCGTCCGAAAACATTAGGCCAAGCATCACGAATCAGCGGGGTTAATCCTTCTGATATTTCTATTTTAATGGTACATATTGGGCGATGATGGTCTGCCAGCCCCAAACCCCTAAAGGGGCTTTGAGTCGGACCCCCACTGGCAATTAAAAGCCCCTTTAGGGGTTTGGGGCAGACAAGAAAACAAATTGTTTCACGTGGAACATAAATAAAATACTATGCAAGAAATAATAAATATGCTCGAAGTAATCTTAGTTGATTCAGCTAATAGAGAACGGTTAGTAAGAGATTTTCAAAAGAGAATTGGCAATAATCTATTCACGGCTTCAGAAGAAGAAACAAAGATTTATGATGCGTTGGCATACATATTCGAGAACTACGAACCCGATGAAGAGGTCAGGCGGGAAGACCCATCTTTATATGGTGATGATAGGCTAATAATGGAAATCGATAAGGCATTAACTAAGCTAAAGAAGGTGAAATAAGGGTAGTGTTTCACGTGGAACATTATGTCTTTATCGTGCTGAAGAACTAAGCGTCTCCATTTTAATGGAGATTCTTCACTTCGTTCAGAATGGCAATCTCACGTTCTTAAGTAATGTTCCACGTGAAACATTAGCTATTTCGTTCCTGTTCCAAACTTATCATTTGCCACTAACCACTGTGTAGCTTGTAGCATAGAATAAACATATCTCCGCATACTATCAGCTACTAAAGGATACTGATTTAGTAAATCTGTTTTTGATAAATGAGCATACTCATATAAGGATTCCTTATCAATCATCCGGTGGATAAAATAGTATTTAGGGCCTATGCATCCTACCTTATCATCATCGGAAAAACACATATAAGCTCGCTTATCTTTTAATAGATCTATACCTAACGTTTTATTCTCATAGGGCATATTTAACAGATCCATTACAGTTGGGAAGACATCAATTTGTCCACCTAAACCATCCACTTTTTCACCCTTGGGGAATAGGGTAGGGGAGTAAAATATTAAAG
>DATHNK010000242.1:0-4014 GCA_035486075.1 Bacteroidia bacterium | reverse complement strand
AGATCATGATTGTCAGTCTTCAAGTGTACCAATGTTCCCGCAGGTGCAATATTTCGATAGCGTTTAATAAAGGGCGGAGCCACTAATCTCTTTTGTTCTTTGCCCGGATATGGGTCAGGGAAAGGTATCCATATTTCGCTTATCTCTTCAGGAGCAAAATAGGTTTCAATAAAATCAATACGATTACGAACAAATGCAACATTATTCAAATTTTCAGCAAGTGCAGCTTTAGCGCCTTTCCATAAACGTGCTCCTTTAATATCCATTCCAATAAAATTCCGGTTAGGGAAACGCCTGGCCAGTTCAACAGTATATTCTCCTCTTCCGCATCCTAATTCAAGTGTAATGGGGTTATCATTTTTAAAATAATCCGTTTTCCATTTTCCTTTTAATGGAAACACAACCCCATCTTCCGGAAATAAATGTGTTTGAAAAACATTGGTGAATTCTGCTACTTCAGCGAATTTTTTAAGTTTCCTATGGCCCACTTCAGTTTATTTTTTGGCGTTGCCAAGATGGATGAGCATGTCGCTGGTCATGGTATCCAACGTATATTGGTGTTTCCATCCCCAGTGATTCCGGGCTTCGGTATCATCTATAGATTGAGGCCAGCTATCAGCAATGGCTTGCCTGGAATCCGGTTTGTAAGAAATTTCAAAAGCAGGAATATGTTTTTTTATTTCTGCGGCTATTTCCGTTGGAGAAAAACTTATTGCCGCAAGGTTGTAACTGGAGCGTATTTTAACCTTGTCACTATCAGCTTGCATAATGCCAATAGTAGCCCTGAGTGCATCGGGCATATACATCATGGGCAGAATAGTTTCACTATTTAAAAAACATTCATAACGGCCTTTTGCCAATGCTTCATGATAAATGTCCACAGCATAATCGGTAGTTCCGCCACCGGGAGGCGATTTATAACTGATAAGCCCGGGGTAACGCAAACTTCTTACATCAACTCCGTAACGGCGGAAATAATATTCGCACCAGCGTTCACCTGCCTGCTTGCTAATACCATAAACTGTACTAGGTTCCATAATAGTGTACTGTGGCGTATTTTCTTTTGGAGTATTGGGGCCAAAAACGGCTATAGAACTTGGCCAAAAAAGCTTGTCAATTACTTTTTCACGCATCAGTTCAAGTACATTCAAAAGTCCTTCCATATTTAGTTTCCAACCTTGCTCCGGAAATTTTTCGGCAGTGGCTGACAATAGAGCAGCCAACAAATACACCTCTTTTATATTATGCTTTTTTATAACCGTTGTAATACTGTGAGCATCCAAAACATTCAGTTTTTCGTAGGCACATGGCGAGGAAATATCATGCTTAATATCTGATGCAATTACAGTATCGCTTCCATAAATAGTACAAAGCTCTTCCACCAATTCCTTACCAATTTGCCCTCCGGCCCCTATAACAAGTATTTTGTCCATAATGTTGTTTTCCAATTTCGGCGAAAATAGTAAAAATCAGCCATTCGATTTTTTACATTACTTTAGTCTCAATGAATAAGAGGTTTCCGTCTATAAACTATGAGGCCCTGTTTTTTTATTCCTGCCTGGGAGTAAGCCTGGTGGTAATTCTTTTAAACCCAACAAATCCAACGCTTGATGGCCCGGCCCATTTATACAATGCAAATCTTGTAAAATATCTTATCGGGGGTAACCAATTCATTAGTAAATACTATACGCTGAATAGAGTTCCGGCAGCTAACTTCACCGACCATTATCTGCTTGCGTTTTTTATGTCCGTTTTCTCCTGGCAGGTGGCTGAAAAACTTTTATTCCTATTATATTTATTGGGTTTTACCTTATTGTTTCGTTCCCTAATTAAGCAATGGAGGCCATCCAATATTGGCCTGAGCATACTCGCTATTCCCTTTGCTTTTCCATTTTTATATTATATAGGGTTTTACAATTACTGCCTTTCGTTTCCGCTACTATTCGGAATACTCGTTTATCACCATAAAATTTTTTATAACCAGACAGGGGAACCGGCACTGAAAAATTATGTTATACTCTGCCTTCTGGCCACACTCATATATTTCACCAACGGGCTGAGTTTTCTATTTGCAGGCCTTGCATTATTTTTATTCGAGGGACCCATTTGGCTTCGATTGTTAAAACAAGGAATTCCTATTGTGTGGAAGAGGCTACTGCTATTTTCACTTGTTTGGATGCCCGGAATTATTTGCTTTTTAGTATTCCTGTGTAAGGTGCATATTGATTCTTCAAATGACCGGCTTTCCTTTTCAGAGTTGACACAATGGATATACCATATGCAGCCGCTGGTAGTATTTGCATCAGGGGAAAGCAATATTACATGCTATCTTTTTTACCCGGTATTTATTTCATTAGTTACAGCGATTTATTTCAGATTAAGACAAAAGAATGAAATGCGGTTTAATCAGTCTGATGTATTTCTTCTTTTATCCGCCATAGCCTGCCTTTGCTTTTTTATAGTGCCTAATGGCGCCAGCGTGGGAATGATGACCACCCGGTTATGTAATTATTTTTTTATTTTCCTTTTGTTTTGGATAGCTATGCAGAAAGGTTCTAAAATAATTACCTGGATGGTTTCTTTTGTTGTAATAGCCATTCATTTTACATTGTTGTTTACCCTACACCAACCTGTAATTGCAGACTTAAACAGTGAATTGAAGAATGTAAGAGAAGCCGGGGGATCTATTAAGCCCAATAGTATTGTTTTAAATATTGACTTAACCGGGAACTGGCTCCTGAACCATTTCCCGGATTATCTGGGGGTTGATAAACCCCTGGTAATACTGGGAAATTATGAGGCTAATGATGGATGGTTCGCTATCACCTGGAACAATGGTACAATACCGCATATTCAATTAGACGGGAAAGATTCGATTCCTCCATTTTTTAATGAGCACTGGAAACCTTCCGGCGAAACCAAGGCTATTGATTATGTTTTCGTGTATGGAAATTATGAGGATCTCCTGCAAAAGCAGGATTGGAAAACTTTGAATGAAATACTGGTAAAGGATTACAAGCTTGTTTACAATTCGCCCGATAAGCGCATCCATGTTTTCTCCCTTGCAGGTAAATAGGAATTCCGTTACAATAAATAACCCTGAGAAAAAATAGTACATTTGTGGGCTTTTCAAAAAATACCTATGGACGCCTCCAATACAGAACCTGAAAACAATATTCCTGAAGAAAAGGAAAAACGTAATCGATTTCTGGTCATTATAATAATAATTCTATTGCTGCTTATTATTATTCTTGGCTGGCAGTATTGGAATGAACGGCAAACAGTAGTGGAAAAAGTGAAAATTGTGGAAGTGGAGAAATACCGCACTGATAGTCTTACCTCAGATCTTATTGGCCTGCAGGCGCAATATGCATCCTTAAAAACCAATAATAAAGACATACAAGCTGAGTTGGATAGTAAAAAGGACACTATCACCATGCTGATGCAGCAGGCTGAAAAATATAGAAATGACCCTTATATTATTGCCCAGTTAAAAAAGGAAACTGCTACTCTGCGCGCTATTATGCAGAGTTATGTGCATACAATTGATTCATTAAATACGCTTAACCAGCAATTAACCACGGAAAGAAATGTTGCTGTTCAGTCTTTAAATGAAGAAAAGAAGACATCCACTGAACTTAAAAAGGAAAAAGGAGAGTTGCAGGATAAAGTAATTAAAGGGTCTTTACTACAAGCAACCGCTATCAGCGCCGAGGGTATATTTCTACGCTTTGGCAAAAAAGAAGTAACTACTGAAAAAGCGCGCAAAACAGAAAAACTGAAAGTACAATTCACTATAGCAGCTAACCGTATTACACAATCGGGGAATAAAACTATTTATATCCGGGTAATTTCGCCGGATGCAAAGGAACTTTCCAAAACGGGTGATGAAGCAAGCCTGTTTAATTTTGAGGGAACAAAGGGATTTTATTCAGGTATGCAAAGTGTAGATTATACTAACCAGGAAATGAGCCTTTCGGTATATTGCGAAAGCAATGTAGGTTTTCCTGCGGG
>DATHNK010000241.1:0-3373 GCA_035486075.1 Bacteroidia bacterium | reverse complement strand
TGGCAGAAGGGCGCTTACAGCCTTGCCACTATGGCTCAGCAGCAGCGCAATGCACTGCCCAATAATGGCAACCCCTGGGATGTTACCGATATGTATAAGCAAAAACTAACCGTTACCCGCATAAGGCGCGACAGCCTTTACCGACAGTTTTACAACGGGGTGTTTGTGCTGAAGAAATAAAATGAGAGTTGGTTCGTCATTGCGAATGAAGTGAAGCCATCTTACCCTAACTATCTTACCAAATTTAATTAGACTGCTTCGCGGAGCCTCGCAGTGGCGGGACATTGCACTTTATACTTTCTCCTTTTACCTATTTTCACGCTTTCGCTTCCGGCCCGAAATAAGCTGTTCTTAGTCTTTATCACTTTTTTGGCGATAGCCAATTCTTTTTCTTGGAGGTTCCACCGGATTCAACAATTCCTTTAAAGCCTGAAAAATCAACTGTATTTCCTCTTCATGTTTCTTCAAATGATTATCATAACTGTACATTTTCTTTTCAATATGTTCCAGTTTTAGTAAAATATCTTTATGCGTTGACAACATTTCACGCATCTTTGTAAAAATGCGCATAATTTGAATATTTACAGCTATTGATTGTTCACTATTTAATACGGATGAAAGCATTGCTACGCCTTGCTCTGTAAATACCATAGGTGAATAACGGACACCACCCCAACTTGAGGTGCCAATTTGGCTCCTCAAGTTTATAAATTCCTTTTCTGAAAGAGTAAACATAAAGTCTTCAGGAAAACGTGCAAGGTTCCTTCTAACCTGCCTTTTAAGGTTTTTCACCTCCACTCCATACATTTCCGCTAAATCCCTATCCATCATAACACGCTTACCCCTCAAGAGGTAAATCTTGTTCGCAATTGTATCATCAGTTAACTTAATTAGCTTACCCATTTTTAGCTTTTAATTTCGACAAAATACAAATAATATTTTATATCAGGTAAAATGGTGCCATTTTCATCAGAATGATATTTTTGCAATTATGAAAATTGATAAAAGGTTTCTCCTAAAGACAGGATGGTTATTCTTACTTATTCTGTTTGCTCCCTTTTTAAGACTATTTAGAAACAACTCCGAATTAAAAAACAATTGCATCCGTGACAGGAATAAAATAGTCTATTTCATAAATCGAACGAATATAACAATGGATACTTCTGCACTCAATCTGTTATCCGACTCGTGCGTGAAATTTATTAACAGTTGTCCCGATAATGAAATAGATTCGTTAAAAAACTATATGACTTACTTTATTAAAGTAAGTGATGATATAATGAATGATGGTATAAATGCATTAAAAGATAGCGGAGAATTAGACAGCAACCGGTTATTTAAGAATTCAACCATTACTGAAATAAAAATATTATGTATTCAAAGCGGCTGGGATTATTCCCGCTTTACAAAAGATATTTACCAAACGATACTAAATGAACAACAAATACGAAATAATATAAAAAATTCCGATAGCCCACTAAAGGTTACTGATTCCCTCCGTACAATTGTAATAAAATGGCAGAAACGATGTGATAGTATAAGGCAAAATCTTTATTACCGCATGTTTGTTTCCTATAAATAATGCCTCCCCATTCTTCACTTTCTACTTTCTCCCTTTACCTATTTTCACGCTTTCGCTTCCGGCCCGAAATAGGCCGTGGCATTCTCGGCATGGCTGGTGAAATAGTGTTCAAAATACATTTCAGAGCGCTGCAGGCGGCTGCCTTTTTTAATGTCCACATCAAACAGGCATAGCACTGTATCTTCCTTCAGGTGCTCGCCTGTGCGCTTGTAGTTGGACTTATCCATATAGGCGAAAAACTTTTCATACCACGATGGAATAAGCGAAATGGTTCGCAAAGGCAGGAAATTATCCTGGTGAAATTTTATGGCTGCCTGTATGCAGTCAATTACTTTGTTGCCCGTAAGCACGATCTGCCGAATAACGCGCTCGTTAGCGGTTCCGGGAATTGTTAAGGTTGAATCTTTTTCCATACCCGCAAAATTAAAGCACGGAAAAGCGTATTCAGAAAAAGTCATTGACTTTGCCCGAGCCTGCCTTTCAATCAGTGCAATACATTAATTTCTTTTTAATGCTGCATAATTAAACTATTTTCCATATATATTTGCCTTATAATAGCCTATTATGGACAAGACCTCCCCTAAAAAGAAGAAATCTAAAACCCAAAAGAACCTGATAAACCTCGCTATACTGGGGGCGGTGATCGTTGCTACCTACTACTTTACAACAAACAACTATAAAATGAAGGCAGTAGATAAAAACCTGCGGCCCGACCGGGTTAAACTCATTACCTTGTTTACCAAAGCAACCCGTGTGCAGAGTGACGAGCAGATGCGCATTTATGTGGACACCTGCCAGAAAGACATGAAACATTGTCCCGATGAAGAGATCGATTCATTAAAGTTGTTTATCCCGTTTTATGTTCATTTCACCGATGTACTTTCGGCTGCCGTAATTGCATCTATAAAAGATACCGGCACTTTTGACACAATAAATATTATAACCCCGGAATGCTATTCCATTATAACACAAATGACTGCACTTACCGGAATACCCTTTATTAAATGGAAGCAAAGCATTTTTAACCTGGCCGGCAAAGCGCAAAACACCCGGAATTCCTTTATGGACCACGGCAACAACCCTGCCAATACGGAATATGTGCGCAACGGGCTGCGCCGCCTGAAGCACCGTAACGACAGTATTTACGGAGTATTCGGGGAAAGACTGTTTGCTCCTAAAAAAGATTAGCCCTGGTATAAGTGTATCCGTAATACCCAAACGAGTCCTCGTATTGGTAAGATTGAGTTACTTCGTTCGCAATGACGAACAATAAATCCTGTTCAGTTTGACCTTAGTTTTCTTTATTGCCAGTCCGGCTCGGACTGCCAGTCGGGCTCCGGCTTTCTTAATTGTCAGTCCGGCCCGGACTCTGACTAATATCATACAAAAGCACCTGCAAGCATCATAAAATTGGCGCGGGTGAGGGTTTACTTTTGCCATATCGTTAAAATTATAAGGAAGATGAAAAAGCTCCACTTTATTTGGATCGTATTAGTTTGTTCGGTAATAAGCCCCATAGCGGCCCAATTCGACGTAATTCATAATTTTAAGAAGTCGAACGGGACGGAACCCACGGGTTCATTGGTATATTATAATGGCCTGTTCTACGGGCTGGCCCAGTATGGCGGGATATACAACCTGGGTTGCATTTTTTCCGTAAGGCCCGATGGAACCTGCTATGTGGATGAGTTTGATTTCAACGGAGAAAATGGCGCTATCCCGCAGCGTTCGCTAACCCTTTCCGGAGGCCTGTTATACGGTATGACGAATTCGGGAGGAGTGAATATTTAC
>DATHNK010000240.1:0-4939 GCA_035486075.1 Bacteroidia bacterium | reverse complement strand
TGTAAGCGATTCCGATGAGGTTAAAAACTATTTTTCACAATACGACCTCGATTACGAGCATGAAATAACCATACGCAGGGAGGTTTCACCGGAAGGCAAATCAAGGGCTTTTATTAATGATACACCCGTAAACTTAAACCAGCTAAAGGCTTTAACAGCAAGGCTGATAGATATACATTCGCAGCATGAGAACCTGTTGCTGAATGAAAGTGAATTTCAGTTGTCGGTTTTAGATGCCTATGCTTCCCATAAAACTACCTTAACCGAATACAAGCAAAGATTTGTAAGGTATAAAACGGTAATTAAGGAACTGGATGCTTTGGTAAGCAGGGAAAATGAAGCTGCCAAAGAAAAAGATTACCTGGAGTTCCAGCTGAAGGAAATGCTGGATGCTAACCTGGTGGAAGGTGAGGAAAAGAAGATAGAAGAGGAGTTGGAATTCCTGAACCATTCGGAACAGATAAAAGATTCCCTGGTAAAGTCGACAGGCGTTTTGAAATCAGGCGATGAAAATGTGTTGACTCCGCTTGCAGATGTGAAAAACAGGCTGGCATCGATAGCCGCTTACAATCCTAAATTGGGCGAATTGCTGGAAAGATTAAATGCCGCCATTATTGAAATAAAAGATATAGGTGCCGAGGTAGAATTTCTGGAAGAAAAAATAAATTACGACCCTGCGCGGGTTGCATTATTGACGGAAAGATTGGAAAGCATATACCACCTTTCGCATAAACACAGGGTAAATACGGTAGCGGAATTGTTGAAGATACAAGATGATATTTCGGGGCGGTTAAACAATATTTCGTCGCTCGAGACAAGCATTGGAAAGCTAAGTGAGGAAAAAGAATCACTCAACAAACAACTGAAAGAATTATCGGGAAAAATAAGCGCCGGAAGGGATAAGGTTATTCCCACCTTGCAAAAGGAAATACAAAAGAACCTGGTATTACTTGGTATGCCCGATGCACAGTTTAAAATTGAAAGGCTGCCGCTGGAGAATTTCACAAGCAACGGAATGGATGCAGTAAAATTTCTTTTCTCCGCCAATAAGGGTAAGGATTTGCGCGAGGTTGAAAAGGTGGCATCGGGTGGAGAACTTTCAAGGGTTATGCTGGTCATTAAATCGCTGATTGCAAAATATACAGAGCTGCCTGCCATTATTTTTGATGAAATTGACTCGGGAGTATCAGGTAAAGTAGCGGGACAGGTAGCGGAACTGGTACTTAAAATAAGCAAGTCCATGCAGGTGATAATGATTACCCATTTGCCTCAGATCGCCAGCCGGGGAGATGCCCATTTCCTGGTGTATAAGGATAATCAGAAGAACAAAACCGTAACCCATATCAGGCGGCTTTCATCAGGTGAACGCATTGAAGAAATAGCCCGGATGATAAGCACCGATAAGCCCGGTAGCTCGGCCTTGAAAACCGCGAGCGAGTTGCTGGAGGGAAAGTGAAATGCAATGGAACGCGGATGGCACGGATTGCTTATGATTTATTAAGATTTTTCTAACCTCAAATATATTTCTTTTTAATCTGGGTTTTGATCATAAGCAATCCTCGTCATCAGCGTTCCAAGTTCTAATCCGTTTTCACAACCTTCTTAGTTGCAACAATACTACCGTCTTTATTCTGAACTCTTATTAAATAAATTCCATTGGGATACCCAGATATATCAAATTGAATGGTTGCTTTATCCGCAATGGTGCTGCTTAACTGTTGACCTAAATAATTATACAATTCAATTATCTGGCCTTGTGCTATTCCGCTAATAGTAAAGGATCCGGAGTTAGGAACGGGGTAAATAGCCACGGGATTGTGAGCGGATGCGAATTCGTTTATTCCGGTTGAAATAGTTACTTTTCTTACCCGATTATTAAGTTCATCTCCAATGTAAATGTTCCCCATGGCATCCACTGCTATACTTTCAGGGAGATAGAGTTCTGCATCAGTTGCGGATCCCCCGTCACCACTATATCCCCCAGTATTAGGAGAATTATACCCATTACCCACAAATGTGTTAATTGACCCGGATGTATTTACTATTCGTATTCGGTCATTATGCTGATCTGCTATATAAATGTTTCCTAAAACATCAACATCTACGTCAGTCGGGGAATAGAATTCGGCAGATGTAGCTGGCCCACCGTCTCCTGAATAACCATATGCCCTGTTGCCGGCAAAAGTGCTAATGATTCCGGATGTGTTTACCACGCGGATGCAATTATTATTCCAATCTGCTATGTAAACATTTCCGGAATTGTCTGACGTTATTCCCGTAGGGGCATTGAGTTCTGCTGACGTGGCTTGTCCTCCGTCTCCTGAAAAGCCACTAAAGCTGATACCCGCAAATGTTCTAATTATGCCGGATATATTTACTATTCGAATGCGGTCATTTGAACAATCTGCAATATAAATATTTCCTGAGGTATCTATTGCTAAACCATAAGGGGCATTAAGTTCGGCATCAGTGGCTGGTCCTCCATCGCCATAGAAACTTTGAACCCCATTTCCTGCAAAGGTTCTGATGATACCCGATGTGTTTATTATTCGGATTCGGTTCTCGTAAAAATCCGCTATGTAAATATTGCCGGAACCATCCAATATTATGCCTACAGGAGCATTAAGTTCGGCATCAGTGGCTGGTCCTCCATCACCTAAGCCGTTGCTGCCTCCGCCCGCGATAGTCGTAATAATTCCCGAAGCGCTAATTTTTCTAATTCGGCCATTATTAACATCTGCTATGTATATGTTACCGGAACCGTCTAAAGCTATACCTTCAGGCTTACCCATCTCTGCAGATGTGGCTTGCCCTCCGTCACCAGAGAATCCAAAAGTATCGATACCCGCAATTGTACTTATTATTTGAGAATAAGATGCAAACGAGACACATGCAAGGATAGCTACAAGTATGCTTTTGAGGTAAGTTTTATTCATCGTGTATTTTTTAAGTAGCACATACACAAGTAAAAGTAAGAAATAAAATGCAATGGAACGCGGATGACGCTGATTATTTAAGATATTCATGATTTTATATCGTAATCAATCTTAAGCAATCTGCGTCATCTGCGTTCTATTGTTCTTCATTTATCCCTTATCTCTCTCCTTCTATTATCTTTGCATAAAATTAATCCTACCAATTATGTCACACAATTTACTTAAAGGAAAGCGGGGTATTATTACAGGGGCATTAGATTCTAATTCCATTGCCTGGAAGATCGCCCAAAAAGCCCATGCCGAAGGAGCCAAATTTGTATTGAGCAATGCGCCAATCGCACTCCGCATGGGGGAAATAAAAAAACTTGCCGATGAAACAGGCTCTATGATCATTCCGGCTGATGCTACGAGTGTGGAAGATATTACAACATTGTTCCAGCAATCAACAGATATTTTAGGCGGAAAAATTGATTTCGTGCTGCACTCTATTGGTATGTCGCCCAATGTGCGCAAGAATATTCCATACGATGCACTGAACTACGATTTCCTTATCAAGAGCCTTGATATATCTGCAATTTCGCTGCACAAAATGCTGGCTGTCGCAAAAAAAATGGATGCCATTAACGAATATGGTAGTGTGGTTGCCCTTTCTTATATAGCGGCACAACGCGCCTTTCCATTTTATAATGATATGGCGGAAGCGAAAGCCATGCTTGAATCTATTGTAAGGAGTTTTGGCTACCATTATGGCAAAGCAAAAAAAGTAAGGGTCAATTCCGTTTCTCAATCTCCTACCAAAACAACTGCCGGAAGCGGTATCAAAGGGTTTGATGAGTTTTACGGATATGCCGATGCCATTTCTCCGTTGGGCAACGCCAGTGCGGAAGACTGTGCCAATTATTGCATTACGCTTTTTTCAGATCTTACCAAAATGGTAACCATGCAAAACCTGTATCATGACGGTGGATATTCTACCACCGGGGCAAGCATGGAAGTAATAGAAGGATTCTCGCAAAATAAATAAAGCATTTGATAGTTATTGACTCAACCATATTAAAAAAATTGATAATTCGTTCCTCGCAATGAGGGGCATTAGTTTACAATGAGCAGTATAAAAATTAAAAAAAAGTTTCTTTTAATACTCATTGGGGTACTTGTCTCTTTTCACTGCTTTTCCCAGTTAGATACCGATGCCAATAAAATGGAATATCCCGACCATTCATTGATTGCTGCACCGCCTCCACCGGAGGAAATTTTTTACAAAGGGTCGCTGCAAGCGGGTGGGGGTATAGCGTTCCCGGTATTTAATAAAGCCTTGCGGGAAAGCCTGAACGGGGTATATAACCTGCATCTTTCGGGCAATTATGTGGTTGCCCAGCATATATACCTGGGCCTTGAGCTGGAAGATACCCAGCTCGGTAATACCGCCAGCAATGCGTCTTTCAGCACCGAGATGTTCATTTATAATGTTGGGTTGAAATTCGGTTACTATACCTACATGCAGAATGATTTTCTGATCTGTTATTCACTGAGCGCCGGGCCATCGGAATCATTATACAGTAATGTTCCAGCTCCATCACCCAAAGGTGGTTTCAAGCAAATGTCCTATTTCATGACACCCAATATGCTTATAGCATACCGGGTAAATAATGAATTGAGAATCGGGTTGGATGTTTCCATCATTTTTATGACCCTGCGTTTCAACACAGATTATTTAGGCATCTCGCAATTGCTGCCTGACTATAGCCCTTCGGATGCTGAAGGAATTACAGTATGTGCCCAGATTGGTTTTGGATTATACTGGGCGTTCGACGAAGGAAAAAGAAAATAATTTTCTTCCATAAAATCATGAAAGAATATAATGTTATTGGTTTAATGTCCGGCACGTCTATGGACGGACTGGATATTGCCTATTGTACTTTCAAATATAACGGGAGCAAATGGCAATGGTCCATTAATTGTGCCGACACTATTAAGTACAGTAAGAAATGGTGGAATAAATT
>DATHNK010000239.1:0-2874 GCA_035486075.1 Bacteroidia bacterium | reverse complement strand
AGCTATGTGGTGGATACCTTCTCCCTTCTTTTCAATAAATTTTGAAATGGCACTCTCTGCAGATTTTGCTTCTAATAGCTCTATCTTGTTTTCTCCTGTTTTAAAGAAGGAGGTAATGACCATTTCCGATTCCACTTCTTCGCTTTTATAAGGCGCAACACCTAATAGTTTAGAGTAGATTTCATTAGCAGTTTCAATGTTCTTTACAGCTATGCCAATATGTTCAATCTTTTTAATCATTCTTTAATAAGTAAGAGTTTGGCAGACAAAAATCGCCATTTTTCGCTTGTTTATTCAAAAACTTTCTACATTTGTGTTTGCATGTCACCAAAATCAACCTTCCCGGTATACATTCGTACCATAGCATTTGTAATGCTGGTGGCTGTTTTTCATTATGTGGCAGGCTACCGTTTAATGTATTCTTTAGGCATTCTTTTCGCAAAGCAAGAAGCTAAGGAGTGTATGATTGAGAAAAAAAACCAGGTGAGTAAATTAACGCTTACCACTTCTGAATTTAAGTCTTTAACCTGGACGGAGGAGAATAAGGAGTTTTCTTTCAACAATGAAATGTATGATGTAACCGGCATTCAAAAATCCGGAGATAATTATATTATTACTGTTTACATGGATGATAAGGAAACCCAATGGACTTCCTCGTATCATGATTTTGAAAAACAGGCTTACAGCACTGATCAGTCATCAAAAAGCAATAAATCTGCGGAAGAAATAATGGCGGCATTCCAAAAAGAATTTACTCCTGTTTCCGCATTTAAGATAAATTCATTTCCCTCAACCAATTTACGGTTGAATAGTATTGCCAATGGGCAATATTCATTATCCCTTCCGGATAATATTTTTCACCCGCCTTCTATTTCCTAATCTGTTTTTGTCTTTTTCAGCCCCTAACCCCTAAAAGGGGCTTCAAAGTCATTAACAGTTCTGTCATAACTCCGCAACTCAAAGTCCACCTTAGGCGGATTTGGGGCTGACGGCAAAAGGAATATTTCTACCATAATTTTTCATTTAATTCTATTCATACCATGAAAACTCTTAAACTATTTTCATTTTCTATATCGTTATTAATAAGTATTGTCGCATTTTCCCAAAATTCCCTTACAGGTAAAGTTTCCGATTCAACAGGAAAAACCACTCTGCCCGGGGCTATTGTCTATATTCCGGATCTTAAAGTGGCAGCCCAAACGGGCGCTGATGGATCATATGCCTTAAATAACTTGCCTAAGGGAACCTTCGTAGTGGAAGTTCAAATTATAGGGTATAAAGTTATTTCCGGTCCCGTTAAAATAGATGGAGCCGTAATTCAAAATTATTCGCTCGTGGAATCTGAATTCCAGGAAGACGAAGTGGTGGTTACAGGTAACTCCAAAGCAAACGAAGCGCAACATAACCCACAGCCGACTACGGATGTAACCAATGAATACCTCAACCAGCACTCGTCTACCAACGTGGTGGATGCAATTGCTGCTACCCCCGGAGTTTCAGTTATGACGGATGGGCAAAGTATTGGGAAGCCTTTTATAAGAGGATTAGGATATAATCGTGTACTTACCATAGTTGACGGAGTTGAACAGGTTGACCAACCATGGTTCGACGAATTTGGAATTGAAGCCGATCCTGACGCTGTAGACAGGTATGAAATTATGAAAGGGCCGGGCTCATTGGCTTATGGCTCTGATGCAATTTCAGGTGTATTGAACCTTATTCCCGAAGAACCGCTTCCTGCAGGGCAAACAGAAGGAAAGGTTTTATTCAATTATCAAACCAATAATGGTTTAATAAATAATATGGCCGAACTTCGCGGCACATCCCTAAGCGGTATTTCCTGGAGTGGAAGGGTTGATAATATTATGGCACATGCCTATCAGGACCCTTATGACGGTTATGTGCTGAACTCCCAGTTCAGCAATTTTAATGCAGACGGTACAATAGGTATACATAAAAAATGGGGCTATTCACAATTCCATGCCAGCTATTTTTATGAAAATACCGGTATTGTTGATGGTACCAGAGATTCTGTCGGGAATCAATTAATGCCGGTATATTATACGGGAATTACACCGACTCCTCCATTCCCTTTTGCTTATGTAGAACCTAACCAGCAAGACCAGCAAACATATACTCCGTTTGTGATCTACCAATATATTCACCACTATAAACTTGTTTGGGATAATAGTGTAGCTGTAGGAAGCGGGCAGATAAAAGCTATATTTTCTTATCAGAGAAATCAACGTGAAGAAATGAATGACCCAACTCAACCGAATTTACCGATCATTTATTATAATTCAAATGGAATTACATACGATGCACGATATGTTTCCCCGCAAATTGGTGGTTTTAATTTTTCGGCAGGGGGGAATGGGGTATACCAAAATTCCCAAAGCCTGGGGCTTGTTCAACTTATCCCGAACTATAATTATATGCAGATAGGAGGATTTGCCATTGCGAGTGAAAAAATCGGCAATCTTAACCTGAGTGGCGGTGTTCGTTATGATACCAGAACATTTACAGGGGAAGAACATTGGGTATCGACGGATACACTAACTCCGCAAGTACCTGTAGCACCCAATACGCCTAACTCATTTGAAGAATTTAAACCATTTACTACTGTGTTCAGTGGAGTTTCTGGAAGTTTTGGAGCAACGTATGATATCACACATAACATTTATATGAAGGCTAACATAGCCCGGGGATGGAGGGCTCCTAATGTTAACGAATGTGCAGCGGATGGTGTTCATGATGGTACAGTGGTATTTGAAATTGGCGACAATAATATTAAACCTGAAACAAGTTTGGAGGAAGATGTTACTTTCGGTATAAACTCAAAAGATGTAAATTTTGAAGTAACCGGATATGTAA
>DATHNK010000238.1:0-5386 GCA_035486075.1 Bacteroidia bacterium | reverse complement strand
ATCAGATATATATGACTGCTGTTCAGCTTATGAGCGGGCACGGAGGATGGCCGCTAAACTGCTTTGCATTGCCCGACGGCAGGCCTGTATATGGCGGAACCTATTTCCGTAAAGAAGAATGGATGAATGTATTGTTTAATCTGGCCGATATATGGAAAACGGAGCCGGACAAAGCTATTCACTATGCCGGTCAACTAACGCAGGGAATACGACAAACCGAATTAATCGCTGTCTCTTCCGATGCTGATGCACCGGCTCCTCAAACACTTGGTATTAGCTGGAGTAAATGGAATCAACGATTGGATCATAAAGAAGGTGGCCCTAATAAAGCTCCTAAATTCCCTTTGCCCAATAATTACATTTTCCTGCTTCACCTTGGTGAGTCAGCTTTGATACCTGAGCAAGAGAGGGATCACATTCGCAAACACCTCCGCCTAACCCTTAGAAAAATGGCCTTTGGGGGTATTTATGACCACCTGGGAGGTGGATTTGCCCGTTATTCAACTGATTCCTTATGGAAAGTTCCTCATTTTGAGAAAATGTTGTATGATAATGCTCAACTCGTTTCTCTTTATTCGGAAGCTTATCTCGTAAACCCGGACCCCTTATACAAACAGGTGGTTACAGAAACTATTGCTTTTATAACCCGCGAATTACAATCGCCGGAAGGCATTTTTTATTCTGCTTTGGATGCAGATTCTGAGGGTATAGAGGGAAAATATTATGTCTGGAAAAAGGAAGATCTTGAATATATATGTGGAAGTGATTTCCCTCTTTTTGCCGCTTATTATGAAGTGACTGAGACTGGTTATTGGGAACATGGAAATTATATCTTGCTTAGAAAAGAAGAAGAATCAGCATTGGCAGAACGTTTCGGACTTACGATCGATACCCTGCAATTGACCATACAAAAGTTGAAACAGAGGCTATTGCTGGAAAGAAACAAACGTATACGTCCGGGACTTGATGACAAATCACTTGCATCCTGGAACGCGCTTATGATTCGAGGGCTCACAGATGCTTACCGTGCATTTGGCGACTCCAATTTTCTTACTACTGCCAGACACTGCGGCTTATTCATTTTGAATAAATTCAGCAATGGCCAAGGTGGGTTACTCCATAACTATAAAAATGAGAAAGCCACCATTAATGGTTTTCTGGAGGATTATTGTTTTACACTAGAGGCCATTTTGGCCCTGTATGAATGTACGTTTGAGGAACATTGGCTGGAGAAAGCAACAAACCTATGTGATTATGTCATCCTTCATTTTTTTGATGAGCAAACCGGTTTTTTCTATTTCACTTCTTCTCTTGATCCGCCTCTTATTGCAAGAAAGTGTGAATTTTCGGACAATGTTATCCCCGCGTCCAATTCATCGATGGCCAAAGTTTTATTCCGTTTAGGGAACCTGTTAGGCGATACCACCTATACAGATAAAGCAATCCACATGTTAAAACAGGTCAGACAGGAACTCGAGCAATATGCTGAAGGCTATTCCAACTGGGGGGTGTTGCAGTTATGGGTAAACAGCCCATTTTACCAGGTGGCCATTGTTGGTAAAGGTGTTGATGAAAAGCTCAGGGAGCTCCTGCTTCATTACCTTCCGAATCTGATCTTTGCAGGTAGCAGCTCCGAATCCAATCTGCCTCTTTTAAAGAACCGTTACAAGGAAGGCGTTACCTTGCTCTATGTTTGCAAGGATCATGCCTGTCTTGCCCCGGTTACAGAGGTTTCGAAAGCCTTGGAGTTGCTCCATCAAACCCATGAATCCTGAAACTCATTTTACGACTTCCCAAGCAGAATTCTCTATGCGATTCCAGATTACCCTAATACTTCTTTTTTGCATGATACTGGGCCCGGGCTTATTACATTTTTCCAGGATAAATGCTCAGACCTTTGACTTAAACCCACCCGACTACTATTCCTTTGAGCCCGTTTTTACAAAGGCCTATATTATTAAAAACAAAATTCGGACGGTCAAAGCTGCTGTCTCTTACAAACGAGATAATGAACCTATTCTGGATAAAGGTATTTGCAAATGCTGGGAATACGATGAAAATGGGTTATTAAAACGTTATTATGCTACCTCTGTAAGAGGGCTTATAAGTCACGAAGTGGAACATCCGGCAGTATACCACAAAGGGCGGAGGATTAAACCAGCATGGGTAAGCGAAGAACCAACGTATCTTTATGACACCGTTACAACCATTTACCTCTACAATTCGAACAAACAAATTAGTCTTAAACGTACTCGAGACGGGGATTATTACAATGCTATATACTATGAATATGACCCAGAAGGGCGAATCAAGAAACAAAGTGTATTCAGAGAAACGAATGCAAGTGAAAACAGAAATGTTTTTCGCTTAGGCGTGCAAAACATGCTTTCTTCGGAAGAGTTCCGCTATGAAAAAACATCAACTTTTCAGGTAAAACGTAAACACCTGAATGATGAAGGAAAAACCTATAAAGAAAGCATCATGAATTACGACAGTATTGGCAGGTTGACAGAGGAAAATACTTCCTATACGGTAAGCTGGATGCGGGCTTCTATGAAATTAAAGTATGACAAATCAGGACGACTAATACAGAAAAGTACTTCGTCTAATGAAAATGGAGAAGAAAATAACCATCAGGAATTTAAATATGTTCCCGACACCCAATTACTGGATGTTGAACAACGATATGAAGGTGATGCATTTGTTCATGAGCTGAACTACATATATGATCGTCAAACAAAAATGCTGACATCTCACTTTATCCGGGAAGAACGCGAAAAGGCTATTGTAATTGTTCGTTACGCCTACGAATATTACTAATACCCCAACTTATCTCTGGTTCTTTTTAATACCCTCCCAGCAATCACCCTTGCCTTTTCTGCTCCTTTACTTAAATGTGCATCCAACAAAGAATGATCATCCATATAACGCTGGAACAAATCTCTTTCCTTGCCGAAACGTTGCATAATCAGATCGTATAGTGCGGTTTTAGCCGCCCCATATCCATAGCCTCCTTTACGGTAGTTCATTTCCATTTCTACAGCCTGTTCCGCTGAAGCAAGCAGCTTATAAATCGCAAATACATTGCAGGTATCAGGATTTTTAGGAGACTCTAGTGGAGTTGCATCGGTAACAATACTCATTACTACTTTTTTTAACTCCTTTTCTGGGAGAAAAATATTAATGAAGTTGTTATATGATTTACTCATCTTCTGTCCATCGATACCAGGTACTATCATAACCCGCTCATCAATCATAGGTTCCGGGACAACAAAAGTTTCGCCATAAACATTATTAAATGTTCTGGCAATATCACGCGCCATTTCCAAATGCTGAAGCTGGTCTTTTCCTACCGGCACGTAATTGGCATCATAAAGCAGAATATCAGCAGCCATTAACACGGGATACGTAAATAAGCCAGCATTTACATCACTTAAGCGGGATGCTTTATCCTTAAAAGTATGTGCATTAGCCAACATGGGATAAGGGGTGAAACAATTTAAATACCAGGTAAGCTCACACACCTCTGTAACATCACTTTGACGGTAAAAAATATTTTTATCGGTATCAAACCCCATTGCCAACCAGGTAGCAGCTACCGCATAAGTGCTTTCTCTTCTGAATTTTGCATCTTTTACGGAAATAAGTGTATGGAGATCGGCAATAAAAAAAAGAGAATCATTACCGGGCTTTTGAGAAAGAGATATTGCAGGAAGAATAGCCCCCAGGAGGTTTCCCAGATGTGGCACATTAGTGCTTTGTATTCCTGTTAGTATTCTTGACATAAGGCTAATTTATGAATAAATGTAATAAAACAGGCTTGACTTATTTCACAATCCAAACGGTTTCCTGATCCCAATTGGATCGGATGGTAATAGGATCCTTATAATATATAACCGCTTCAGCTTGCTTCTTCTTAAGGTAGCTACCCGTATCCCACTTTTTATTTTCATTGCTATCGGTAATCAATCGCACTTTATAATTCATTGGCGACAGATACTCGAAATAAAACTCATGATTATTATTGAAAGATTCTTCCCGAACTATACCATCCTTATCATCCAGCAGTTGTAGTATATAATGACCCGCCGGCGCATTTACATTCAGTTTAAGAGTTCCATAAAATCGAAGTTCTGCCGTTTTAAAGTCCGCTTTTAATGTGTCATTGGTAAAGCCGTACATGTCAGAAAATGCCCCGGGGAGAATCAACAAATGATATTTTCGGTTCTCCTTCCAGCCTCCTTTATCATATTTCCAGCTCAAGGTTCGTTTGATATCATCAGTAAAATTAAATGACCCTTGTTTAAAAAGATTATCCTTCAAAGTATCTTCTGTAAGAAACATCCGGGAAGCATCCTTTATGCCGCCCGGAACAGGTGCTGAGAAACTCAAACGAAGCTGAGAATTGAGGTCAAAGAGGTGCATTGCCGATACGTTACTCTGGACTTTTAAAAAGTATTTCTCTGTCTTATGCTGGCTCAAAAATTTTTCCCTACTAATGAGTTTATAACGAAGCGTATCGTACACCTTGCTGTCGTCACCCACTTCCAAAAATACAGAGTCGGTGGCAGGTGGTACAAACCAATAGGTAAGGGTGTCACTTTTGCCATTGCGTTCAACAAAAGAAGTCCCAAGGGGTTCTGCCTCCTTACGTATCGAACGAAGCTGTACTCTTTCCGCTGCTGAAGTAAAAGCAAGCATAATTTTACCGTAGCCACTTTGATAAGCTCTCTTCAATTTTTGCATACTTGGTTCTTCTTTAAACACAAGCATATTTACATTATCCTGGCTATTATTTAACTCCATGCTTTTTTCCTGAAATCCAATCATTTCGCCAGGATTATATTTGTAATTCCCGTTCTGATCCCGCAATGCAAACACCTTGTATATTCCTGGCTTTATATGATTAATACGATAAGCTCCCGATGCGCCTGTACGTCCAAAATAAGCAGGCACGGATTTGTAAGGTATAGAATCGTCCAGCTTATTATAAAGCATCACCATTACTCCCTTTTCAGGTAATTGTGTAAAGGCATTGGTAACAGTACCACTAACCCATAGCGAATCAACATAACTGCCGGTTGAAAAAACATATTTAAAATCGGGGACGGCATTACTTTCATGAAGATCTACGACGGCAGAGCCAAGACTAATTGTATAGGTCGTACTATCTTTCAAAGGCGATCGAAACACAATTTCAAGCACTTTCCCTTTTACCTTTATGTCAGGTGTTCGTTCCATAGGGGGCGAAATAACCAATTGCCCATTCAGATCTTTTAATTGAATAAATTCATCAAATACGATCGACACTTTTTTTGATTTAAAAAACACAGCCGCGCTATCTGGAGCATACGAATTAACATGGGGTGGCTTTTTGTCCTGAGGT
>DATHNK010000237.1:0-5861 GCA_035486075.1 Bacteroidia bacterium | reverse complement strand
GTCATAGTCTCTCGAGCGAACGTAAAACCCGGCAATACGGCCTATCAGGTTATACTCGAAGCCCGGTTTATTTAAATCTATATGGCGATACTCCAAAGCCTTTTTTGCATATTCTATAGCCATTTCACGGGCTCCGGCATTATCAAGCATCCCCGAAAATTGGGCATACAATGGTGTTAGCACCGAAAAGGAATCACGCACATAAGGAGCCAGGGAAAATGCTACCTCATATTCTTCCAGTGCCAATGTTTTATCTTTTACGTTATTCTTATTCTGCAATAAGCTTAATAACTCCCTTATTTTTGTGGGAGCATTCAAGGTATCACTTAAATATTTGGCAAATAAGGCATCTTTTGAATCACGGGCACTTGCAGCACTATCCTGGGCTAACGATACTTTACAGTTAATTAGTAAACTGGCGCCAATAAATAAATAAAGCAACTTCCTTACAAGCTTCGAACCCATAAAAACAAATATAGAAATAAAAAAAATATTGAAAACTATTGCATCTGAAAGTCACCTCCGGTTACAACTCTACAAAATACATATCAACTTCACCCTTGTTCTTGGCTTCAATTTTGCCACGATACGTACTAGTAAAACTATCCTTTATCAGTTCATAGGTTGAACCCGAAATATTCACCTTCCCCACTTCTCCGCTCGATTCCATACGTGATGCAATATTTACTGTATCACCCCATATATCATAAGCAAACTTCTTAATCCCTACAATTCCTGCCACTATGGGGCCTGAGTGCAGTCCTATCCTTATTTCAAAAAAAGGCTTTCCATCGGTTACTCTTTTTTGTTTTTCCGTTTCCATAAAATCCCGTATCTCTAAAGCAGCTTTAACAGCGTCTATAGGATTAGTATCATTTTTAACAGGAAGCCCGCCGGCGCACATATAGGAGTCTCCAATGGTTTTTATTTTTTCAACCCCATACTTCTGTATGATCCGGTCAAAAGCGCTGAAACAATAATCTATTTCCCGCACCAATTGTTCGGCGCTCATTTGTTCCGCAATTTTTGTAAAGCCTTTAAAGTCGGTGAACATTACTGTTACTTTTTCATAGTGCTTCGCTTCACTCTTGCCCTTCTCCTTAAGTTCCTGGGCCACTTCATAGGGTAAAATATTCAGCAGCAGGTCTTCATATTTCTGCTTTTCCTGGGCAATAATTGTTTTTTCCTGTTCTTTTAAATCAACTTCCATTTGCTTTTTCATACGTTGCCTGCCGGAGTGAAAAAAAAGAATTATAGCACCCGCAAACACCAGTAAAACCAACAAAGTGGTACTTATTACAGATAATAATACCTCATTCATTTACAATTGAAATTTTTGCAAGAGCATTACGCCGAACTAGCCAAAAGCCAAAACCGAGCAAAAGGTAACGAATGGTACATAGCCCCTCAATAATATACTCATATAATTCTCTGCTATACGTAGGGTGTGTACTTTGTAAATAATGCATGAGACTAAAATATGGTACCACTCCACCAAAGTAAAGCACTATACCTATGCCAATCCAGATTTCCGGAGAGGTTTGCCAATTCATACTTTGCTTTATAAAGTGAGAATAAAGTACCAATAGATAAATCATGACCAGCAACGCACTTTCAGCAATATAACCATAGTTAAAGATAATTAAGATTCCTTTCATTATTATATCAATTATGTAAATTATCATAAAAGCTGCAAATCCAATCAATATAAGATATTTTCTTTTTTCTTCCTTAAAATATAAGTATGCAGCCCATGTCAAAAAACCAGTTTCAACGGGCATTGAAATATTATAAAGCCACTGATTAGAGGTACCACCTAATAGTTTGACAACGATCCAACCTAATATGTAAACTATTATATAAGCTAGTAATTGAAAAAAATAAATCCGATAAAGAAGATTCATATATCTGAATGCCATTAAACCAAGTACCAATGGTACTACCAAAGCAACAGCATCATTAATATTTTCAATCATGGCAGGTCTCCTTATAAATGGGTGACGCTAAAGATAATACTAAAATTGTTCAACCTTAATGGCTAGAAACAAAATTAATTACCAGGTCGCGTAACGACACTATACGTTAAAGTTGTTGCTGGAGGAACCAGATGCGACATATCATTATTGGTAGTGGTAGATTCCAAATTACCTATAGTAATACTTAGCATTACATCCTGTTTTAAAATAGAGTCTGCTCCATTTGTGCCCCAATGATATTCCCGGGCAGTATTTATTAAATTAATAGTGCCTGTAGTACTGCTTCCAAACATTCCGGCAATTTCCTGCATGGGATAAATAACATACCTGGTACTTCCGGAATCGCCTCCACAATTTTTAAACGGATGAAATCCCGGGTTGCCTGGCTGATACTTTATCTGCATGCATTGCCTGAAGTAACATGTATCCTTTTTAACCTCCGCAAAGGTTGCTTTCACACACGTGCCTGTACTATCAACTTTGTAAAAAAATGTGGTATCCTGATTAGTGAATGAATATGTTCCAACTCCATTACTAACAGTACCCGGCATAAAAAGTGGCTTAAAAAAATACTTGAAAACAAAAGTGGATGAATCGACCCCGAAAATAATTTCCACACCTGTTACATAGTGTGGCGGGGGGCTATTCCCCTTTAATTTATTGGCTGAATCATTCAAAGCACTGGCCAGGTTATAGGGTATGGAAACAACAGGCACCGGAATTTGCTTGCAGTTAGTATGATTTGGCGGTAAACATATTTCGATGCAATTTTTACCATTTGAGATATATACAGCTGATTGATTAGTAGTTAAAATAGTACCGGTAAGATTTAAAGAATCACCTGCACACAAAAAATAGTTTCCGTTCTTTCCGCATTGTATAGGATCAGTTTTTCCGCTTTTACCCGAATTGTTTTTATTGTCAGGATTATGGCAAGCGGCAAATGCAATAACAAAACTTAATAGTGGAACTAGTTTTTTCATGTCAATTATTTACTTAGATTGCAATAGAACCAACAAGGATATTATTTATTACTTTTCGGTATAACTGTATAGGTTAAAGTTGTAGCAGGTGGCACTAAATGCGACATATCGTTATTGGTAGTGGTAGTCATACTATTCGTTGTTATGTTAAGCATTAAATCTAACTTTATAGAATCGCTTGTGTCATATTTCCTACATATGTAATCTATATTAATGCTGCCAGATCTACTGCTACCAAACATTGCCGCTAACTCCTGAATTGGATAAATAATACAACGTGTGCTGCCATTGCTATTCGTGGCTGTGTTAAATGGCTGCCAGGCGGTAGAAGGACATTTTGGGCATGGAATGTACCAGGTATATTGCCTGAAATTACTGGTATCGGCTGAAATTGTGCTATAGGGAATAGTAGAAAATGTACCTGATGGATTAAGCACATAAAAACCATTAGTATCAGCGGCAGGGCATGTGTAAGTTCCAACGTTACTAACTACAGTACCCGGGATAATAAGTGGTTTAAAAAATAGATAACTCGTATACACGTCACCCGGAGCAACTCCAAGGCCAAATAAAATTTCAACTGCAGATATGTAGCTACCGTTGGGCCTATTCAACAACCTTGTTACTTTGTTTATTGAGTCAGTAAAAACAAAGGGTATTTGAAATTGTCCGGGCAAAGGAAGTGTCTGGCTTTCTCCTCCATTATTGGGGTTCTGACTCGAGATCACAATTTTGTTCTGTGCCGCGGCTGTATAGGTGGCTGCCACCGTAGGAGATACTACCGTATTACTAAGGTTCAAAGAATCGCCCGGAGATGTAAAATTTGACATCTTGCCAATCTTCGCTATGCTGTCAGTCTTTGATTGGCTATTAGCCGGGCTATTATTCGCATTATGGCAAGCCACAAATGCCAGCGCAATACTTAAAAAGGGGAATAGTTTTTTCATAAAGT
The DNA here is from genome assembly GCA_035486075.1 of Bacteroidia bacterium. Classification (GTDB taxonomy): domain Bacteria; phylum Bacteroidota; class Bacteroidia; order JABEUT01; family JABEUT01; genus JABEUT01. Next base: position 1,950 of record DATHNK010000237.1, on the reverse strand, counting down.
AGTTTTTTGTTTAGTGAGCATTAATTACCTAATTGGTACTATAACAGCAGAACAAAACTACAAAATAATTTGAGTTATGCTCATATCGGCAAGAAAAACACATCTACACTTTTTAAACTTCTGACAAACTGCACATTACGAGTATTTTTAATTCGAACTATCCTTATTTACATGGAGGTTTCTACAAAATACATATCAATTACTCCTTTGTTCTTAGCCTCCACTTTTCCACGATAAATACAGTTGAATTTATCTTTTACCAAATTATAGGTTGCCCCGGAAACATTTATTTTCCCTGCCTCTCCGCTCGATTCCATTCGTGCTGCTATGTTAACAGTATCGCCCCAAATATCATAGGCAAATTTATTGAGACCTACAATTCCGGCAATTACAGGGCCGGTGTGTATTCCAATTCTAACTTCAAAATAAGATTTGTCTTGTTTTTGACGTTCCATTTTCATGTTTGCCATGAAATTTTGAATTTCCATGGCTGCTTTTATCGTATCAGTTGGATTTGAAGTATTTTCATTGGGAACTCCACCCGCGGCCATATAGCCATCGCCCATCGTTTTTATCTTCTCTACGTTGTGACGGGCATTAATTTTATCAAACTCCTTATAACAATAGTTTATTTCCTTAACCAATTCTTCGGCTGTCATAGTTTCAGCCTGCCTGGTGAAGTTTTTGAAATCGGTGAACATTACGGTTACCATCGAATAATTCCGCGCCTTAGACTCCCCTGTAGCCTTTAATTCTTCGGCTGTTTCTGCCGGCAGAATATTCAGCAGCAGTTTATCGCTTCTGTCCCGTTCCCTGGAAATTCGCTTTCGCTGAAAGAAAAAAACGCCTGCAAACAGGAAAGCAAATCCAAAACCTCCTATAAATACATTACGGATAATCCGCTGATGGGCCGCTTTTTTATCGTTATCTATTTTTTCCGCTTCTTGCTGGTTTTCAAAGTCAAACGTCATTTGTTCACTCACCATTTTCCGGGTAGTTTCTTCATTACTTATACTGTCCCGGTATGCAACATAAAGCTTGTAATTTTTATATGCCTCACTTGTATTGCCTTCAATGCTATCAAGCCTTACAAGGTTTAAATACACATCTCTTATATTTTCTTTTGCCCCTATGCTATCTGCAATCATCAACGCTTTTTGAAAATACCCTTTTGCTTCTTTATACTGTTTAGTAGATAACAGAAGACTTCCAATATCATTTTCAATTTTTGCAATTCCTTTTTTATCCTCAAGTTTCTGCTTCAGAGACACTGATTTTCTATAGTATTCTAAAGCCTCCGCAATTTTCCCCATATCTCCCTGAATTTGGCCCAATTGCTGATAAGCATCGGATATAACAGAGCTATTACCACACTTCAAGCAAAACTCAAGCGAATTATTTGCTGACCCAAGTGCACTTTTATAGTCACCCTGTTCCAATAAAATTAATACTAAGAAATTTTTGCAAGAGCATATTGCCACTGTATCTTTGCATTTTTGCTCCAATATCATAACAGTGTCAAAATTTTCTTTTGCCTTATTATAATTTTTTTGCTTTTCATATATTTCACCAATGTTATAAAACGTTCTTGCCATTCCTTCCATATCTCCTATGGATTCCTTTATTTTAAGCGATTTCAAAAAATACTTTAAAGCTTCAGAATAGTTCCCTTGGTCCATTAGCACGTTTCCAATATTATTATTTATAGGAGCAAGGCTAATTTTATAATTTATTGAATCAGCATAATGCAGTGCATTAAAATAGTATTTAAGGGATAAAGGATAATTATTTTTGTAGTGATATATATTTCCAAAATTTATGGAAGCTGAAATAATACCTTTTATCCATAGCTTTTCTTTCGCTCTATCAATTGCAGCATTTGCCGAAATTATTGCACTATCATAATTGCAACGGGTGCAATAAAGCCAACTAAGCCAGTTAAGCGCTCTG
>DATHNK010000236.1:0-4943 GCA_035486075.1 Bacteroidia bacterium | reverse complement strand
GGCTATTACAAACGTCCCGACCTTACAATGGAAGCCATTGACAAAGATGGATGGTTTCATACAGGAGATATAGGAGTCTTTAAAGACAATAAATTCCTGATGATAACCGACCGTAAAAAGGAATTATTGAAAACCTCCGGTGGAAAATATGTTGCGCCTCAGCCTATTGAAAATAAATTCAAAGAATCACCTTACATATCACAAATTATAGTGGTTGGCGACGGGCAAAAATTCACCGGAGCATTGATTGTTCCGAATTTTCATAACCTGACAGCATGGTGCAAAACAAACAATGTAGAAGTGGGCGATTTGTCATTGCGAGGAACAAAGCAATCTCTACTTAACAATGATAAAGTGTTGCGTTTATTTGATGCTGAACGTGACCGTTTAAATGTTGACTTTGGACATGTTGAACAAATAAAACGCTATGAACTCCTGCCCGATGAATGGACCACTGACGGAGGAGAACTCACCCCTACTCTTAAGCTAAAACGCAAACTGATTTTAGAAAAATATAAGTGGGCGGTGGAGAAGATCTATGCGGAATAAATTTTAATTAAACTGATGGCTATAGTCAGTGGTAAAGAAACAGCGCCTCATTACATCTGGGGAGAAAACTGCGACAGTTGGGTATTGGCAAATACAGCAAGCCTTTCTGTAAAACAAGAGAACATGCCACCCGGCACAAAGGAGCAGTTGCATTTTCATTCTACAGCACAACAATTCTTTTTTATTTTAAAAGGAACAGCATCATTTATTTGCGATAATAAAAAAGATGTAGTTTTTGCCAAGTCAGGTATATTGATTCCCGCCGGCACAAAACACTTTATTGCTAACGAAACCAAAGATGAACTTGAATTTTTAGTTGTATCCCAACCATCAACAACTAACGACAGAACAAATTGCTGAGTGTTTAGTATGAATGAAAAAACAGCACCTGAAATACTTAACAGCACCGAACAAGATACCGGAACTATTTTTGAACTTTATAGATCAGCCACAGAATACCAGCTTGCCAATGGTTACAATTTATGGAAGGAATTCGATCCTGAACTTATTGCAACTGAAATAAGGGAAAAGCGCCATTGGAAAATAATTATTGATGGCTCTGTAGCCTGCATTTTTTCCATTTTTTACAGTGACCCATTGTTGTGGGGAGAACTAGACAACAACCATTCCATTTATATCCATCGTATTGCAACCAATCCTGTTTTTAAAGGCAAGGGAATGACAAACTTAATTATTGACTGGGTAAAATCTCATGCTAAAGAAACAGGCCGCAAGTTCATCCGGATAGATACCTGGGCGGATAATAAAAACCTTTCTGCCTATTATATAAAATGCGGCTTTCATGTTGTTGGGCATCGCCAACTAGATAAAGAGGCTAAGGGTTTGCCCAAGCACTACTCTACACTGTCACTGGTGTTGTTGGAAATATCTATTTAGGTTTTTGAAATAGAGTAACAACTGAACAATTTCGCTTAAAACTCCATCGTCAGTTTTACGTTCACTTCCCTTGCAGTAAGGTAGTTTGGAACCGCATATTTGTTGCCGTTTACATCGGCAACCCATTGATAAGAAATTACGTTGTTGGCTTGTAACAGATTGAATACTTCGATGCCCACCCACATGCGTTTAAAATACTTGGCGAGTCCTCGTTTGCCTTCCTTGCCTTTCTTTCCTATAATCAGATAAGAACCTCCTATATCCACCCTTTCATAAGGCGGTGTACGGAGTGTATCGGCATACAGGTGGTTATTGGGCGGCCCGAATGGAATGCCTGTTCCGAAAACAAGATTGAGATTGACCTTAAAATTAGGGAACCGTGGCATGTAATCCTGGAAGAACATACTGAAAGTTACCCGTTGGTCAAGCGGCAAAGGAAGCGAACCAACAGGATAATTTACACTATAGGCTGTTGTTTTATCCGGCACATCATACGTAACATTTTGTCCATATTGATTATAATTTATAGTATAGTATGCATTGTTAATAGTGTATCGTGCATCTAAGATTGAAACACTGGCCCACGATTCCAGCCCTTTTACAAACTCCCCGCCTATTTTGCTGTCAATTCCGGCGGCATATCCATGGGCGGTTTGTGTGGGGAAATAATTTACATATACATTATCAATATCGTAAGGAATTACGTTCACTAATTGTTTGTAATAAACCTCCGTTACCAGTTTAAACGGCCTTCCCCATGCCTTGAAATTGTAATCGCTTCCCAAGACATAGTGTATGGATTCCTGGTCCTTAGTTCCGGGATACATGCTACCATACTGGTCAATAATCTCCCTGTAAAACGGGGGCTGATAGTACAATCCCGTTGAGAAACGGAACATAACATCTCTTTTCCAGTTAGGCTTATAGGCAATGGAACCCCTTGGACTAATCGCTGTCTGACCATTTACGTCCCAATAGTTGGCACGAACACCTTCCGTAATTATTAATGTGGAATTTGAGCTATCCCTGCCATGCCACCTGTTTACATTTTCCACATAGCCCATTACCCTGTTGGACTGGAGCGTATCAAAAGCTTTCACCACATTTTGAAGTTGTAATATGTAAGAATTGTAGGGAAGCGAATATCCTGCAGAATCCACAAAATTCCATTGGCTTATCTGGCTGGTAACAATCTCATGCTGGAAAGTAGCGCCCCAAAGGAGCAGGTCGCCGGTATGGTAAGCGAAGTCTCCCTTATGTTCAAAACTATATACTTCCGCATTAATGTCATCACGGGCATGGTTCAGATAGCTGCCAACACCCAGATCAAATGAAGGGGTGCCAAAAGCTTTGCTTCCCTGGTTTGTATTTAGTTCACTTATAAGATATTGGCCCAAAACATCATAATCTTGTTGTTCCTGGTCGTTATAGGCGGAAGCTATAAGCCGGAGGTTTACCTTTTCGCTGGCTTTATAATTTAGTGATACTGCTCCGGTAAGTGTAAGGTATTGGTCAACTTCCTGCCCCTGGAAATATACCTGCAACTGGTAGGCTTGGCTTACTGTTCCGAAAGAAGCGGTCTCACTCTGCGGAACAAACTGGTAAATATTCAATCCTACATTACCTAAAATATCCAGTTCAAGCCTGTCGGTGAAGGCATATGTCATAAAAAGCTGCCCATCCGCAAACTTGGGTTTATAGGAACCCTGCACATCCAATGAGTTCAATAAGTATTGGTTTGTTTTGTAACGGATACCTGCTATATAGGTGAAGCGGCGGTTCTTGCTGGCACCTTCCACATGGGCAGTTCCGCCTAACAAGCTACCTGAAACAGAACCTGCAAAGGTGGATGGCTTTTTATATGTTACATCCAGAACAGAAGACATCTTGTCTCCATACTGGGCCTCAAATCCTCCGGCGGAAAAGAAAGCAGAAGAAACCATATCAGGATTAATAAAACTAAGGCCTTCCTGTTCACCGTTCTCCACCAGAAAAGGCCGGTAGACTTCAATTCCATTTACATAAACAAGGTTTTCATCATAGCCCCCACCTCTCACTGAATATTCCGAACCCAACTCGCTCCGTGTAACTACACCCGGGGAAGTAGTTAATATAGAAAGAAAATCACCTGACGGCATAGGAATAGAATTTATCACCCCGGTGTTCAGCTCGGTTAATCCCTGCGAATTATGCTTCATAGCAGTTATACTTGCTGTATCAAGTACCTGGCCCGATTGAAAATACAGAGTAACATTATATTCACTCACCTCACCTTCCTTTAGTTTTATTTTTAGTAAACGACCGTTGTATCCAAAGTGAATATATCCTATCTCAATTTCCTTTCCGGCAGGAACACTATAGTTATATCGGCCAAGGCTATCGCTATAAACTGGTGCCTGTGAGCTACCTGAAACACCCACCAGCACCGATTGCAAGGGCTGGCCTAAACTGTCTTTGATAACTCCATGAATGATAGCCGTCTGCTGACAAACCACAACCTGCTGGATTGAAAAAAAGAAACACGTGAGTACAAATAAAAATTTGAATTTAAGCTTTGGCACTTTTATCAATGAAATTAAAATTGGTATAGATGTTACTCATTCAGGGGATAAAAGTACCAATTCTAAATTTGTTTATTGAATATTAAGTGAGCCATCCTTCCAAGCCTGTATAAACTTGGCCCATGCAATGGGGTTTAGAAGGTTGTTGGGCGGGTATTGTCCGGCATAATAAAGCTTGTCGTTCTCCTGCTGGACAGTGCTCAAGTAATTCGTACCGGGCGAACGGGCTTCTCCGTAACGGGCTTTGCGAGCGGCAAGCGCCATATTCCGTTTAGCTCTTACAAGGTCATTATCGGGCAGGTCTAATTTCAGGAATGCAGTTTTAAATGCTTCTTTAGATGGCCAGGAATAAAACACGAAGGGCTTCAGGCTGGTAGTATCCTTGGACATTACGTGTATGAGGGAATACTTATCGGTTGAAAGGGTATCAGGCAGAACATAATAATTGGTTTTGAAACCCAATGCCTGAAAGAGAATAGTATCTCCGGGCATGGCAATAAATGAAAAGTAACCGTTGTTGTCCGCTATGGTTCCACCCCACGATTTTTTTATAAGAACGGCCACATAGGGTATTTTCTGGGCGCTGTCATGGTCTACCACAATACCGGAGATCTGTATAAGTTGAGTATGCTTTGTCTGGGCATTGCTCTTTTCTGAAAAAGTTAAAACAAATATGGGGAGAATGGCTAGTACTAAAAGGCGTTTGAACATAGATTCTAAAAAAGGCAATTAATTATTTTTACAGGGAACTATTAACTTAAAGAGCGGAATGTTTACAAAGAACGTAGTTCCGTCTGATTTATTTTCCATCAGGTAAGTTCCGTAAATTTTACCGGCTTCACTCACCAGGGGGCAAAAAGACTCATATTGATATTCTTCTGAAGGATAAAGCAAGGGCTTCCTTGATACCACACCTTCGCCCTCCACCTCACTCCA
>DATHNK010000235.1:0-5610 GCA_035486075.1 Bacteroidia bacterium | reverse complement strand
CGCTTTTTGCCGCTGCTTATAAAAAGGGCATTAACAAAAAGGATTATTGGGATTATATCTATGAGGATTCCATGAACCTTATTGCCCGCCTCCCACGCCTGGCGGCATATATTTATAGAAGGAAATATAAAAACAACGAGCATATTGAGCCCGATCCGAAATTAGACTGGGCAGCTAACCTGGCCCATATGATGGGATATGATATATTTGATGTAAAACGCCTGATGCGCCTTTATCTCACTATTCATGCCGACCACGAAGGCGGTAATGTATCTGCCCACACCACCCACCTGGTAGGTTCTGCTTTAAGCGACCCTTACCTCAGCTTTGCAGCCGGAATGAATGGGCTTGCAGGACCTTTGCATGGCCTGGCAAATCAGGAAGTCCTTTCGTGGATATTGGAACTGAAGCGCGAATTGGGTGGAGGACTGCCCACAAAGGAACAAATTGCAGATTATATACATAAAACCCTGAAAGAAGGCAGGGTAGTTCCGGGTTACGGACATGCTGTATTGCGCAAGACCGACCCTCGATTCCTTGCTGAACAAGACTTTTACAAGAAATATATCAAGAATGATGACCTGTGCGAAATTGTTCAGATGATTTATGAAGTAGCGCCTCCTATATTGCAATCCTTAGGAAAGATAAAAAACCCCTGGCCCAATGTGGATGCGCATTCAGGTGTACTTCTAACACATTACGGCATTGTGGAAAATGATTTTTATACGGTTCTTTTTGGTGTGTCAAGGTCGCTTGGAGTGCTGGCTTCCCTTTTATGGGATAGGGTACTCGGTTTTCCTATTGAACGCCCGGGTTCAATGACCACAGAAGCCCTTCAAAAGAAGTTCGGTGTTACCAAAGTAGTAAGCTAAATGCAAACCATACTGGTATATATTATTTTCGGCCTTACATTGGTTTATGCGGGCTGGAAAATATTTAAGTCTTTAAGCCATAAGGAGAAGCCGGGATGTTCGAAGTGTGAAGGTTCGGATATAACAGCACACATACAGAAGCACGCAAAACACTGATATGCTATAGATTGTGTGTCAGTTTTCAAATAAGGAATTTAAATATTCCTGCTATGGCTTTTGCATATTAAATTCTATTATCTTTGCGCACCTTTTTAAGGAAAACATTGTTGATTCCGTAGCTCAGTTGGTAGAGCACAACACTTTTAATGTTGGGGTCATGGGTTCGAGCCCCATCGGGATCACCTTAGCCAGGGTTTGAGAATTATAATATTCAAACCCTTTTAAATTCAAAGGTTCTACTCCCTGGTAATTCTTTATCAAGTTCTATTCACAAAGTGCGGAAACCAATTTCTTCCGCTATACCAGCTTTTCATTAATTGCTTTGGAAACAGCTTCGGTCATTGAATTAACGTGTAGTTTTTTGTAAATCCGCTTAATGAAGGTTCTTACCGTATCAATGCTTATGGCTAATTCAGATGAGATCATTTTGTAGCTAAATCCTCTTGTAAGCAATGTCAGTATTTGTATTTCACGGGGAGAAAGATTTACAGATTCAGAAACTTCGGAATAGGATTTTGGCAGTAACTGTAAAATTTTTTTTGCAACAGAAGGTGTCATGGAAACACCACCCTTTTTTACATCCTTAATTGATTCGACAATTTTATCAGATGGAGTTCGTTTAAGGAGATACCCGGAAGCACCGGATTTAATACTTTCAAAAATATTGGCATTATCCTCAAAAACAGTAAGCATAATTATTTCCGTGTCGGGATATTTAAATTTTATTTTTTTTAAAGCGTCTTTACCGTTTATACCGGGCATTTCAATGTCCATTAAAACAATTTCCGGTTTAAGCCTTTCCATATCGTTTAAAACATTTTCCGCATTTGGAAAAGCACCGAGTAAATTAAATTCATGTATAGATAGTATCAACTCTGAAAGAGTTTGAAGCAGGTCGGGATTATCCTCGTAAATAACTATTTTGGTAATATCTTCCATATTTTAAAAGATCAAAAGTAGTTTAATTGAGATCATTTAACCATACACATAATTATGTGTACTGGAACAGGAGTTTAATGTTAGTGCCCTCACCGGGCTTGCTTTTGATAGTTAAAGTACCGTTTAGTTGAGATGCGCGCTGTTTCATATTTTTCAGTCCATTTCCTTTGTGCTCACCAGTTCCTTCAATAAATCCTATTCCATTATCGGCTATTTCAAATTCCATGGTATGATTGATCAGTTTTACATTTATCAAAACCCGGGTGCATTTGGAATATTTAACAATGTTATTAAGGGCTTCTTTAAATATAAGGTAAATATTTTTTCTTTTATCCATTGTCATTTTAACCAATTCAGTTTCTTGTGCCACATTAAATTCATACATGATTTCTTTAGCTTCCAGAATCTCGGAAGTATATAAGCGCATTCTCATGAACAGATCCTGCATTAGATCGTTTTCAGGATCCAGCGTCCAAACCAGATCACTGATTGAATCCAGCGTTTTTTGAGAAGTTTCCGATATTTTAGTGAATATTCTTTTCACATCTTCCGGAGAGTGTTCGCGCTTTTTTGTTGCCATGCTGCTTATAATTGAAATGGAGCTAAGTGACGAGCCGACATCGTCATGCAGATCCCTGGCTAATCTTGCTCTTAACCTTACGGCCTCCAATTCGCTTTGAATTTGCGCATAATAGAAAAGATAGCCTAAGATAAAAATAACTAAACCGGACACCAGGAAGAACCACCATTTTTTATAAAATGGCGTGCTGAAATTCATAATAACCGGATGTGAAGATTCTACCCATTCCCCGGAAGAGTTCTGCACTTTTAAATGAAAAGTATAATTTCCTCCGGGTAAATTGGTATACGTTGCGAAATGCCTGTTGCCGCAGTAATTCCAGTCTTTATCAAAACCTTCCAGATAATAAGCAAACCGGTCCCCTTTTTCGTTGAGAAAATCGAATGCTGAAAATGCAAATGAAACATAGTTATCCTTATAGCTTAAAAACAAAGGTTTATTTATATCGGAGATATAGTCCTTATTCATAACACTTAAGGAAGTTACTTCAGGATGTATATAGGGGGAGGTTTCAGCTAATTTATCGGGATTGAAATAAAGCAGTTCATTGTCTCCCCCAAAATAGACAACTCCGTCCGGTGAAACGCAGCCGGAAATACTAACCATATTTGCAATCCGCTTTCCTTCAGGATAATTTAGAAAAGTATTGGTGTTTAGATCCCAGAATGAAAGTCCCTTTCCTGTTGCAAGCCATAAGCATCCTTTACGGTATTCTACAATTTTATTTATCTTATTATCTTCGGGCAGCCTGGAGTTTCTTAATGTGCGGAATGATTTTGTTTTGGCTTCATATATTATCAATCCATCTCCCTGGGTGGCTATGTATGTATTTCCAATAGAATCGCAACATATATCATTTATCCATCCCCGCTGCATTACCATAGCTTTTTTGTCTCCGGGAATATTCCAGCTGATCTGGTTAGTATCAGCCCGTCCGGATGAATTGTTCGGACGGGCATCAATACGGCAAAAGCCATCATCATACGTTCCAACCCATTTAGTACCTTCTTTATCAATGCTCATACATTTAATATAGTTCCGGTATTTGGTTGTAAGGTTTGTTTTTCTGTCAAAATAATGAACCCCCTTCCCGGTAGATTGATTATAACTGAACAGCCCGGAATTATAGGTTCCTATCCAATAAATTCCTTCATTATCCTTACCTATACCCCTGGTGGATGAAGTATAGAGATCTTTTAATTCAGGGACAAGTAAGCTCGTCGTATCAAACACATGTGTATTAATATCAAAACGCATAAATCCGTTTTCTACACCCAGCCATAATGTATTATTATCCGGGTACATCGAGAATACATAATTTCTCGTTTTCTTTTCGTGCAATGATTTAGGGGATTTATACCAGGAAAATTTTTGATTGGAGCCGTTAAACTCAATGAGCCCGTCTCCCAGCGTTCCAATCCATAAATTCTTGTCGTAGCATAATTGTCTTATTGAGAAGTCCCCCAGGCCTTGGACCCCGCAGTTTTCAGATGTTATCCAATGGAAATTTAATTGCCGCAAATTGAAATTGTTTAAACCTTTAGTTGTGCCGATCCAAAAGGTATTTTGACCGTCTTTCATTAAACACCATACATCTCCGCTTGACAGGCTGAAAGGATTTTCATTATGGTGAGTATAACTCAGAAAGCTATTTCTTTTCGTATTCAAAAATATGACCCCGCCGCCACCTCTTGTATGGCCAAAAAGACAGCCTGTCAACATAATGGAATCATTCAGTCTGCAAAAGTCATAAGCAGCAAAGTTAGACTGGTATGAAGCGGGGGATTCCAGCGGATACTGTTTTGTTTTAAATGTGTGCGGATCAAACTCAAATGCAGCCGAATGGGCGTAAGTGCCAAACCATAAATGTTCATCGCTCTTGTCGTAATAAAGCTCCGAAAAATAAAAATTGCCGTTTGCCGAACTACTGACAGCCGTTTTAAAGGATTTGCAATAATCATCGGAATAAAGCAAGGCTGTATCCATTAGAATAAATATTCTTCCATTTGACATACTCGTCAGTCCATGAATAAGAAAGCCATAGTGGTCTTCCGTGAATGACTTTACCTGGGTGAAATGGGGGTTTGCCGGATCGGCTTTGAAAATCCCTGTGCCGGTAGCAACATATAACATGCCTTTATTATCCTGCATGATATTCGAAATTAAGCTGGTCTCCATACTGGTTGACCACTTATCAAAATAATAATTCGTAAAATCCTTTTTTAAAGGGTTGTACTTGCTAAGGCCAAAATAAGTTCCAATCCACAAATTATGCAGGTTATCTTCATACAGGCATGCTATCTGACTATTGCAAACAGAAGAAGAATCATTTTCATTATGAGTAAACGTTATTGCATTGTTACCATCATATCTCGATAATCCCCCTCCGGTGCCAATCCAAATAAATCCATTGTCATCCTGTAACATACAAATTATATTGTTACTGGGTAATCCGTCTTCAACATTTAGATGATTAAACCGGACATCTTCCTGCCCATAGGAAACTACCCTTAATACAAACAAAAAGGAGATAGTATATATGTATGTTATTCTTTTAAACACGTAGTGTTTTGTGCAATATTAGCATAATTAGGCTCCATATTCTAAATACCGGCTCGTTTTTTTCATTCACATCATTATGTGTATTGCGGCGGCGGGTTAAGTAGAATAATTTTGCACCCTTACTTTAAGTTAACGCCTTTAAAATAGAGTAACAAAACCTTAAGGAGCATAATTGGCTTCTAAATGGAACCGACTATCAAGTAAATTATTTCAATTGTGTTACAATCTCTGAAAAACCTGAATAGATCAAATGTTTGGAAACTATGGGTTCTGCCTATTTTCCTTTTGACAAGTAGCCTTCAGGCACAGAATGTGGCCATTAATACTACAGGCTCGGCGCCTGTAAATTCATCTGTATTACTTGATCTGAGCAATAACCTTACGAATGGAACAACAGGCTTTTTAGCGCCTTATGCAGCTCTTACAGCTACCAATGCCGCTGCTCCAATTACCGCACCATCAGCCGGATTAATTGTTTATAATACAGCAACAGCGGGT
>DATHNK010000234.1:0-10433 GCA_035486075.1 Bacteroidia bacterium | reverse complement strand
GCCTTGTTTGTGGTTTACGCAGGCAGACCCATGTGAAAACGCTTCAAGGACTCCCAAAATAACTCAACCTTGTTCAAATTTGAGAAAGCTATAATTCGATCCGTTCGATAAGTTAAGAAACCAATTCATCAAACAAACGTTTTGCCGTTTGCTCTAAATCATTGCATAGGCCCGGGTGTGGTCGTGACGTTTGAATAACCGAACTACGTACAGCGGTTAACCACCTGAAACGTGAAGGAACATCAAGTTGACCTATTGGTCCACAATTTTCAGTTCCCATTGCTATTTTTTCGAAGGATTGTAAGTTCAGCCTTATTTGATCCAGATCAAGGTTTTTGGAAAATGAACGAAGCTTAGCTTCATGGAGAGCAAAGAGCACCCTGATATATTTCTCCTCTTTGCAAAATAGAATAATACCTACATTGATGAATTCTTCACGTTCTACAAAGGGTAAAACACGAATCACTGCATATTCATATAAGTACTTCTCGCGCATTTTGTGCTTCTTTTGTAAATGTTTCAGAATAGTTCAGCCTGGTTTGCAAAAATTGTAAATATATTTCCCGGATGGACTGAGGTGTTTCCTTAATGCTCTCCCAATGCAGCCACTCATCTGGTATAAGGGCAACTATGTTCCTTAGTTTTTCTGAGGTTAATAGTTTCTTGGATTCTATGTTTGTTTCATCTAACATAGTGGCCTGAGGTAATAATACATGATCTTTTATAAGCGGAAAAGAACTCTTTGCATGCGTTTGCCATGTTGACCAGGAGTGATGGAAATACAAAGATGCGCCATGGTCAATAAGCCATAATTGCTTATGCCATATAAGCATATTTGTATTCTTAAAAGTACGGTCAATATTTGTTATATAGGCATCCAGCCACACAATTTGTGAGGCAAGCTTTACATCTATTTTTTGAACAACCGGGTCGAAGGTAATTGCACCTGATAAAAATTGCAAGGCTAAATTTAATCCTCTGCTGCCTTTAAGCAGGTCTTGTATCTCTTCGTCACCTTCAGTACGGCCAAAGGCTTCATCCAGGTTTGCGAACACAATTTCAGGTACCAGCAAGCCTAAAGCACGTGCAATTTCTCCGCCAAGTAATTCTGCAATTAAAGCTTTTACCCCGTGCCCCGCGCCTTTAAATTTCAGAACATATTTGAGGTTATCATCGGCTTCAGCCAATGCAGGCAGAGACCCACCTTCGCGTAAAGGTTGAAGGTAACGGGTTACATTTACTGTTCTTAAAGAAAGGCTATCGTGCATGATTACTTCTATGCTTCCAAAAGTAAGGAACTTTCCGACAATCAAACAGGAACAGGGTAAAAATTGAAAGCCACACTACATTTCATTACATATTTTGTATATAAACTATTCCTTCACTAAAGGCTTTGCTGAATACAATGGAAATAAGTTGATTTACATTAATAAAAAGCATTGACTTTTGTCAACGAATTATCACTATATTTGTGGTAAGATATTGATTTTGATGTACGATTCTCTTTTTACATATATCAAAGACCGCTCTAAAACACCACTATCAGAAAAAGAAGTGGAGTTAATTAAGAGCGTTTTCATTCCCAAAAAAATAAGGAAGAAACAATACCTGCTTCAAGCCGGTGAGGTATGTAAGTATTCGGCCTTTATTATTAAAGGTGCTATGCGCCAATACCGGGTTGATGAAAAAGGGTTGGAACATATTATTCGCCTCAACCTTGAAACATGGTGGGCGGGAGACCGTGAAAGCTTTACCATGCAGGTTCCCTCAGCTTATAATATAGATGCCTGGGAAGATACCGATGTACTTACTCTCACTAAAACTGACTCAGAAACCCTCAATAGTATTCCAGCATGGGTGGAAACGAGAATCAGGATGGATGAGAATTATTCGTTTGCTTCGCAAAAGCGAATGAATGCTTCTATTAGTTTAACTGCTGAACAACGATACGCCGAGTTGCAGCAGCAATACCCGGAATTCCTTCTTCGTTTTCCTCAACATCTTATTGCTTCTTATTTAGGAATGACAAAAGAAACACTGAGCCGCATACGTAAACAAATAGTAAAGAAACAAATGGTGAGTTGAAGTATATTGTTTATTTTTCAACTCTATCGGTAACAGAATCTGTCTTTTCACCCAAAAATTCTACCCACACTGTCTTTACACAGGGGTAATTTTTCTGAGCTTCTGCAAGTTTTAAAAATCCTACAATGGTATCTTGAAATCGTTTAGCCAAAACAGGATCTGCTATCGTATCATCTTTAAATGCTTTATGGGCAACTGCTAAGGAAAACATATCCGGATAAACCCTCGCCCCAAGATGCTCCAACGGGATACGTAGAGACCAAAGCCCATGGCTGCCTCCTGCCATAGATGGCGAAGCCGATAGTAATAACACCTGGCGTTCATTAAATGGCTGTGGACGAAAACGGGATACCCAGTCAATAGTATTCTTCAAATATCCTGGCATGCTACCATTATATTCCGGAGCAGCTATAATAAGCGCATCATTGTTCATCAGTCTCTGTTGAAACCTCCCCGCACCCGGATCTATGCCACTTTTCCCTTCCATATCTCCATTGAATGATTGGCATTCAAAATCTTTCATATATGCAAGGTCCGGTATACCGCCATTCTTCATAATAATATCTGATGCGAGTTTAATTAAATGCTCATTGAGTGAGCCTTCCCGCAGTGATGCTGCGAACATTAAAATTTTTAATGGTTGTTCCTTCTGATTCATTTTTATAAGGGGTTTAATTATTAAATATTGGCTTTAATTGTGAGCCGATCAATTCAATCGAATGCATCAATTTTTCATGCGGCAGATCTGCTACATCCATTTGGAATGTAAGTCTAGAGATACCACCAAGCGCTTCCGAATGATGCATTATTTTCTTCGCTATTTCTTCAGGAGTGCCCACAAGCAGCGCACCTTCCGGGCCCAACTGATATTCGAACCAATCCCTGGTCATGGGGCTCCATCCTCTTTCCTTACCCATCTTAGTCATCACCTTGGCGTATCCCGGATAAAACTCATCTGTTGCCTGCTTTGCACTATCTGCCAAATAACCTTGAGAATGTAGTCCAACCTTCAGTTCCTCTGGTTTAAATCCTGCTTTTTCACCGGCTTCACGATACAAATCAATTAAAGGGCGGAAGCGTGCGGTTTCACCACCTATTATAGCAACCATAAGTGGTAAGCCCAGAGACCCGGCTCGTATAAAAGACTGCGGAGTACCACCTACACCTAACCAAATGGGAATTGGATTCTGCAAGGGCCTTGGATATACCGGCAAGTTATTAAGAGCAGGACGGAACTTACCGGACCAGGTAACAAACTCATTATTGCGAATGTTGAGTAATAGATCAAGTTTTTCAGCAAATAGCCTGTCATAATCATTAAGGTCAAAACCAAAAAGTGGATATGCTTCTATGGATGAACCTCGCCCCACTACCATTTCGGCCCTACCCTTAGAGATCAAATCTAATGTTGCAAAATTTTGAAATACCCTTACCGGGTCAGCTGCGCTTAATACGGCAACTGCGCTTGTAAGCCTGATACGTTTAGTTTGAGCTGCTGCCGCCGATAAAATAACAACCGGTGCGGAATCAAGAAATTCTTTTCTATGATGCTCCCCGATACCAAATACATCAACACCTACATCATCAGCATGCTTTATTCGTTCCAGTAAAAGCGCCATAGCCTTATCACTGTCAATTGATTCAGTGCCGCTGCTATTAAACATGGTAGCAAAACTGTCAATTCCTATTTCTAAATTTTTACTCATTAAACGGAAATGTTTAAATACAAAATTACGGCAGAACTACTTATAAAGCGTTGACAAATGATAAGAAATGATTCAAATAGTAAAAGTAACAATAGCCTTATTAGCGTTGACATTTGTCAACGGTTTTTTTTATCCTTTATCATCGTCCAAAGAGGTGAGGGTGTTGCAATTTTGTCTCGTCAAATTAACATAAGAGCCACGTCAAATAATAACAATTTTAAAATCAAAATCATGAGCAGCTTACCGATACGAGACCAGAAAAACGATCATCTTTTAACACCTTTAAATTCCGCTTTAATTGTTATCGACTATCAACCATCGCAGATAGCCGACATTGCCTCTATGGATAGGAATGAGATGGTGAAAAATCTTGTGGCCCTTATCAAAATGGCAAAATTGTATAAGATACCTATTGTTCATTCTACTGTAAATGTAAAAACAGGCCTGAACAAACCACCGGTTCCGCAAGTCCGTCAAATAACGAAAGACTTGCCATCATACGACCGTACCTCCATCAATGCCTGGGAAGACAAAGAATTTAATGAGGCTGTAAAAGCTACAGGTAGAAAAAAACTGATAATGACAGCTCTTTGGACAGAGGCCTGTTTATCTTTCCCAACCCTGGATGCATTAAAAGAGGGCTATGAAGTATACCCGGTTGTAGACGCTGTTGGCGGAACATCCCTTACTGCCCACGAAGCAGCGCTAAGAAGACTGGAGAAAGCCGGTGCGCAACCGGTAAGTGTTATGGGCCTGCTTTGCGAGATGCAACGTGATTGGGCAAGAACCGAAACCATTGCAGAAGAATTAAAAATCATAAGTGAACTTGGAGGTGTAGTTGGGTTTCAAATGGCAGGTGCTCTGCTAGAAATGCAAGGGGTATAGTCGAAATCATACCCAGAGAGAAACAAAGAAACATGTTTATAGGTATTTTAAGTACCCTTGAACACTAAAAATAAAGTGCCGGAGAAAAGTCACGATAATAAAAGAATACTTAATTCCAAAAAATCAAACCATAAACTTCCGGTAATTATAAGGTGTTGAACAAATTTATAGCAAGGCAGCAAATGATTTAATGAAGGCCATAAATGCAGCCAAATTTTAGACTCCCCTTCTGCTCATTATGAGACATTTGGAAATGCTTCAAAAGAAAAGGCCATGAAGGTTATCATATCGGCCTAATTTCGATAACGAAACAAACCAGGAGTAAATAATGACTCCTTTACTCCTGGTTACATCTTGAATATATTATTAAATATTAAGCCAGGAGTGAAATTTAAAACAAATGATTGAATTTATCGTCTGAGCTTATATTGAATAATATTCAAAAGAGAATTTAATATCTTCCATTACCTACAATTAATAAATCTAAATCAAATGAATAACACCGGGTTTGTTGAAGAAACTGTAAAGGAATCAAAATTATCAGAAATTGACTCAACCAAATTGCTGGTGAATTGTCCAAGTCAAACAACTAAAGGGCTTGAAAATTCTTGTAAATGTGGGGCTTTTTTGATTCCTCTTTGTATAGTTATTTAACCCATGAACATTAATGTTCGGTTTCCTTTTCACTATGACTGACAGCATTTCTCCAAATGGGCATTGGGTGATCATGCTGTAAAAGCAATTCATGGTCGGGTTTTTCAGACTCTTTTAGCATATGGTTTGATTTTCTTACTTTTGCAGCATGACAACTCATCGCATATCCGGACTTCCGGAATCAATTACTAAAGATTTAAAACTGAAAGGCTTTAAAATTCACGAATTATCTGAAACGATAAATCACTATGTTTCGCCAGGCAGGCGCGATTTTTATAAAGTAGGCCTGGTAACAGGCAACATGACCGTTTACTATGGAGATAGGATTATAAAAATAAATGATACCGTTCTGTTTTTTGTCAATCCTAATGTTCCCCATTCTGTTGTGCGTAGTTCAAAAAAGACAACCGGCATTGCCTGTCTTTTTACCGAAGCTTTTATTACAGGTAGGGAACGGACGGAAATTTTGAAAAACTCCCCATTATATAAAATTGATGGAACACCCGTAATTCCGCTTAATAAAGAACAGGCTGCATTTATGGCAGGCATCTTTCAAAAGATGCTTTCAGTACACAATGGTGATTATGATTACAAAAATGAATTGCTGAAGAGTTGCATAGAGCTCATTCTTCACGAAGCACTGAGGATCCAGCCGGCGCAAAATGTTTTGCAATATAAAAATGGAACCACCCGGATCGCAAACCTGTTTATGGATTTATTGGAAAGGCAATTCCCGATAGATAGCACAGCAGAACCGCTCAAACTAAGAACCGCACAGGACTTTGCCGGAAGCCTCGCTGTGCATGTAAACTACCTTAACCGCGCTGTAAAGGAAGTTACAGGCAAGCCAACATCTGTGCATATTGCTGACCGAATTGCCGCTGAGGCAAAAGCCCTTTTACTCTATACCGATTGGAGTGTGGCCGACGTTGCCTATGGTTTGGGTTTCGAGTACCCTACCTATTTCAACAACTACTTCAAACGTATAACGGGCACCACTCCCAACTCTCTCCGAAAAGAGAAAATTTAGTGGTGAGCCAGTTTGTACGTGTCGGCCCCAAACCCCCAAAGGGGCTTTGAGTAGCGCTATTCAAAGCCCCATTAGGGGGTTGGGGCTGACAACCAAAAGTTTGAAAATCATACTTTTTAGTTTGATTCTCGTTAACTGGCAACGCCCTATTAAGCCGACTTTTGTATCATCAATTTTAAATAAATAAATGATGAAAACAGAAAACAATAAACGTGTCGCTCTTGTCACCGGAGCTAATCAGGGTGTCGGATTCCAAGTCGCAAAGGAACTCGTAGCACATGGCTTTACGGTACTGATTGGCTCACGCAATTTCGGACGTGGTGAAGTTGCAGCTAAAGAAATTGGAGCGGGTGCCATTGCATTTCAACTCGACGTGACCGACAGAGTTTCTATTGCAGATGCAGCTGAGCGTATCCGCAAAGAATTTGGCCACCTCGACCTGCTCATAAATAATGCAGCAATCTCGAATACAAGAAAGGGAAACTTGTCTTTGCCGGAGTACGGTAAGATAAGTATGGCGAGCAATGCATCCCTTGATGAAGTGCGTGCTGTGTGGGAGACCAATGTTTTCGGCGTCCTTGCCGTTTACCAGGCCATGCTGCCGCTTTTGCGTGAGGCTTCAACAGCCCGCATTGTGAACGTGTCGAGTGCTGTTGGCTCGCTTGCAACGAACGCAGACCCTGCCTACCATTATCACCCATTTTTCGGGCCGGTTTACCCTGCGTCGAAGACGGCTCTTAACGCTATAACGTTGGCCATGATGGTCGAACTTGAAGCGACCACTATCAAAGTCAACTTGGTATCTCCGGGTTTTACTAAAACAAACCTCAACGGATTTGAAGGCACCCAATCTCTAGAGGAGGGTTCCCGTGAAGTTGTGCGTGTTGCACTGCTTGGCTCCGATGGCCCGACAGGCACATTCACGCGTTGGGAAAACGAAACTATTCCATGGTAAATAAGAAACTGAAAATAGAAATGACATCAATCGAATTTAAAAATAAATAATATGAAAAAAATTTTAGTAACAGGTGCAACCGGAAAGGTAGGCAGCAGGTTTGTTAAACGTATGATAGCAAAGGGGTACGACGTTCGTATTTTAGTGCGTGATGCCGCGAAGGCATCGGAATTAGCTGAACTCGGCGCCGAGGTTTTTGTCGGAGATTTAAACAGTGTAGATACTTTGCCTCCTGCTGTAAAAGGCATAGATGCGGTGATACACATAGCAGCATTCTTTCGTAGTTTTACCAATAATGAGGGAATAATAAAAACAAACCATTCCGGAACGGTTGCGCTTGCAAATGCTGCAATTGCAGCAGGGGTAAAGAGGTTTGTTTTCACAAGCACGGGTAATGTATATGGCTCCGATTACGGACGGCCTGCAAAGGAAGATGATATTGTTAATATCAATGACCCCAGGGCATACTCGTCCAGCAAAATTGCGGCGGAGAATGAACTTCTTGCACTTCACAAGAACGAAGGCTTTGATATGCGTATATTGCGTTTAGGTTTTGTCTATGGAGATAGGGACCCACATATAGAAGAAATAATACCTGTACTGAAAAAGTGGAAACGTCATTCGGGGTTTAGAATGCACATGGTACATCATTTAGATGTTGCACAGGCATTAACTATAATGCTTCATACCGATGGGCTAAATGGAGAAATATTTAATGTGGCAGATGATGCCCCAATCAGCTTATATGAACTTGTTGATTCTTTTGGACTGGCAACTGATACCTTTGACCCGGCAGAAGGGTCATTGGCTAAACCATTTGAAGGTATACTTGATGTTTCAAAACTCAGAAGCAGAACTTCTTTCAGGCCACTTGTGCCAAGTTATTACGTTGCTCGTGATTTGGATATTTTGTAATAAAATACATATTTCGTATTGCTATTATACGATGAAAGATAACGACATAAAAAAAATTCAAGGCTGATAGCAATATTAACCCAATTGCAACCCAAAAAGATTTTAACCTCAACGGTTCTTGCTGAAAATTTTGGTGTAAAGTGAGGAGGTAGCACCAAAAAGAAAAAAACATTGCACGCCAAAAGTGCATACCAGTACCTTTCAGGAGGCATACCCCGTTCGGGGAATAGCACTAAAATTTAGATTACCAAAGTACCCCGGGCGGGACTTGAACCCGCACAAACGCAATGTTTACAGGATTTTAAGTCCTCTAAAATCGATTTTTTACGTGGTTTTAGGTTATTAAACTATACAAATCGGTGCAAATCTATACAAAACCGCACTCAAAAATCGCACTCAGATGAACCTTTTGTAGTTACAACCAAAAAGATGAAATGAAACCTCCTATAATAAGAGAATCCAGAATCCACGCGATAAATTTAATTCCGAAAGGACGAATATCCTCAAAAACGATTTTATCCTCAGAATGCCCCGGTAATTTACTTTGACGAACTTTTAATTGATGCCATTGTAGTTCAATGTAATAACGTGGCAGGGAAATCACAAAAACTCCAAAGAAAGACATCAAGCAAGCCAGAACCATCATATTAACTGAATGTTTGGATTGAGACCATCTCCAAGTAAATACGTTAAGCATATATATAGCTGTTAATCCTTTTGCCACAATATAAGCTTTGGTAAAAGTATAAAACCGCGCTTGTACTTCTTCAAATGTTATCTTGGAGTCTTTATCCATTGCTTTTAGTTCGCTCCCAAGCCTCATAGTAGAATAAAAAATCATGAAGTACATTATTAAGGCAAGCAATGAAATAAACTGCATCACGAAATTTAGAAATGAATAGTAGAATCCCACAATGCCCAATACCCTTGTGTTCGTATTTGGCAGTAACTCAACAAACCAAAACTGTTTACTGTAAACGGATGTATTTAATAGTTCTAGCACAAAATTAATTGAACCGGCGAATGAAATACATAATACAATAAAGATTACTGCAGGTATCGACATGCTTATGAATTTAGATTCATGGCCCTTATGGTGGTCTTTGATTACAAACTGTTTCGTGTTGGCAATACCTTCAATCACCAAGGCAATTAAAATAAAATCTAAAGCGATATAGAGGGGGCAAAGAAAAATGTAATTAATGATATTGGTCTTGTCATGTATGAAATATACCTGATCCGCTTCTGTACCATTAAAAACACCAAAAAAAGATGTCAGAAATGCAGTTACTACAAAACAAAAGAAAAAGGTGGCTATCCACGCCCACCAGAATATCTTTTTATTTTTAGAACTGCCAAAAATAATGCCAAGATTGATTGGTATATCCGGAGAGATGCCGAAAAGAATTGAATTGATTGGGTTCTTAACTTTTTTAGGAAGGAAATGATATAACCGATGTATTTCATAGAATACCCTGGCTTTGGGTTCATCAGGTTTAGTATTTTTATTAAGTGCTTCCAAACTTCAACAAATGTAAGTAAATATTTCCTTCAGGCAACTTTTAATTCAGAAATTTTAACTTTGGGGAGCATTTATCTGCAAGAATTTGCGAGAATGATAAAAACAAGTTGATTATCAAAATAAATCAGGCGTGCAAGAAGTCAGCCAGTAAAAGGAATCTGGTTATTAACCTGTTTATAACATTCCTTAAAATCCTGTTCATAAATGAAGAAGGAAGATGATCTTTTCATAGATTTGCTGAATAATAACCACTAAATCTAATATCTATGGCGTAAAACATTGTTCATTGTTTCTAACGTGTTTTAAGATTGAACACATATTTGCTTACAGCAAAATCAATCGATGTTCTTATGAATCTTTAGATTGATGAACTCCAATAAATATTATTAGAGTTCCCATTTTGCCCTAGTGTTTTAAGAACTTTTGATCGCAGTTCTTAAACGTGAAGAAAAAAAGATGTTTCTCAGGCCTTAAGCAGTTTTTGATCTCAGATTGTCCTTTTATTATAAGAATTTGATTATCCATTTCTGATGGACTTCAAATTATTGAAGCTTAAGTTTTGAGAAAGACATAGGAAAAGAAAAGTGCTCGATTAGTAATACTTACGGGCTTTTTTCTTCAAAGTTAGAAACAATAAAATGGTTACGTTATGGAATCTTTAATCTTATTAATGAAATGAAA
>DATHNK010000233.1:0-5432 GCA_035486075.1 Bacteroidia bacterium | reverse complement strand
AATGATATAATACCTCATGCTCAAATCAGTTTCATTATACAGACGTATATGGCATATACAAAAGTGGCTTGTAATATCCCCCTTGCCGATTTATCACGATTGGTCCAGATACAAATGAAAAATAGCAGCAGGTTTATTACGGCGCAAAGGCTGATGACCGGTAAAAATATTTCCATGGTTGTTAAATAGTGGAAAAAAGCGGATAGCTCCATACCGTGAAATAAGCTCAGATAATAGATGATAAATACAAGCATCGGGGCTAAAAGCCCTATCACTGTGCCTAATGTAATGGAATCGTATTTGGGTTTGCCCAGGTAATTCATCAGTTTGGAATAGCAAAATTAACAAACTGCAAAAATACAAGAAAACTCCGGCTTGGATGGTATTAAAGTTTTTCGGAACTTTGCACGTCTATTGTAAAATGAGTAAACTCATGACCATTGATGGCCGCGTAGTATTTGGATTCTTCATATTTTTCCTTGTTTTATTCCTGATAGACCTGTATGTCTTCAAAGGGGTTAAAACAGTTTTCTCGACCTCGTCATTCCCTGTGAAAAGGATTGCATCCTGGGTTTACTGGTCAATAAATATATTATTCATTTTATGCACCCTTTACGCGGTATCTACGTTTTCATATAATGCCAGGCACACCACCTTCATATTTAGTTTTGTAGCGGCAGCTTTTGTTCTATTATATATCCCCAAATTAATTTTTGGTGTTTTTCTGCTGGGGGAAGACATATACAGATTATTCCGGGCTACGGGCGTTGGCGTTTACAAACTCGCCGCCACTTCACCGGCCCCGGTTGAACTTTTTGAATCGAGGAGGAAATTTGTGAGCCAGTTTGCCACCCTGGTTGCCGGCGTTCCATTTCTGTCTATTATTTATGGGGTTACCAAAGGAAAATATAATTTTAAAGTACATAAAGTAGAACTGGCATTTAAAGATCTGCCAAAAGAATTTGACGGCTTAAAAATTACCCAGCTTTCCGATATCCATTCCGGGAGTTTTGATGCCCCTGAACCTGTGAAAAATGCCGTTAAACTTGCGAATGCACAAGGTTCGGATATTATGTTCTTTACCGGCGACCTGGTGAACAGTAATTCCGATGAAATGGACCCCTGGATAGATGTATTTAAGGAGTTAAAGGCTCCTATGGGTGTTTATTCCATTTTCGGTAATCACGATTATGGCGATTATGCACGTTGGTATAGCGTGGAGCAAAAGAAAGCCAATTTAGAGAAGCTCGTAAATATCCATAAGCAACTTGGGTTCCACCTGATGCGCAACGAAAGCCTGAAGCTAGAACGAAATGGTGCCACCATAGATTTAATTGGCATGGAGAACTGGGGCAAAGGCGGCTTCAGTAAGTATGGCGATTTAAATAAATCGTTGGTTGGAACTACGCCGGGTTCATTTAAGATACTTCTTTCACACGACCCTTCGCACTGGGAAGAGCAGGTGATGTATCATCCAACTGAACATATACATCTTACTTTCTCGGGACATACCCATGGTATGCAATTCGGAATTGAAGTACCCGGAATAAAATTCTCACCCATTCAATTTCGCTATAAGAGATGGGGCGGATTATACGAAGAAAATAACCGCCATCTGTATGTAAACCGTGGATTTGGTTTTATCGGATTCCCCGGCAGAGTTGGTATCTGGCCTGAAATTACAGTATTTACGCTCAGGTCTGCTTAAGCGAATCTTTCTTTTTCAAAAAACGATGGGGCTATTTTACAATTTCTATTTTGTAAAAAGTGCGCATAAAACTGCTAACTTTGAAAAAATAAATGGTTATGTACAAAGCAAAAGTTACTCTTGGCCCGGTTGATTACGGAATGACCGCGGAGGTGAGGAATCACAAAGTTATTATTGATGAACCTGTGAACAACGGCGGTGGTAATACGGGCCCTTCACCACAGGAATATCTGTGTGTTGCGCTTGCATCCTGCACTACGGCCACTATTAAAATGTATACAAACCACAAACATTGGAAAATAGATTCCATTATTGTGGAAGTGGAAAAGGATACATTGCCGGATGGCAAGAATATTTTTAAAAGAACGCTGCATATTAAAGGCCCATTCGACGATAAGCAAATGGACCGAATATTACAAATAGCCAATTCTTGCCCGGTGCATAAAATATTGTCGCAGGCAAATACTATTGAAACGGTTTTCGGGAGTTAAGTATTACTCACCCCTGCACCCCTCTCTATCAATAGAGAGGGGGAAAGTCACGAAGCAATCGTTTGGCGTTTAACCTTTCTATTTTATAAAAAAGGTATTGTCGAGTAAATTCAAAAAAGTGATTTTGTTATCAATCGTTTTGTACTCGTCCTCTCTATTTTATAGAGAGGGGGAAGGGGGTGAGTAATCACTCCCTCAAATCTTCTATCTCAACTCCGGGATAGTCTTTCTTATCGAAAGTGAATGTGGAATCACCCATCGTAATATTCGGGGTAAATTTATCAACTAGTATAGTTTGGATAGTACCATCTTTCATCATAAAATTAGCCTTCACAACCTGGTTTTTAACCTTGTCTATAAAGAGCCTGATGGTGTGGTATTTTTCTTTTTCCGGATGTTTGGGATACAGGTCTACACATTCGCAAACGCTATTATTTACCTTTTCCTCATCTACAAAGTGGCTTTTAAAGCCTTTTTCATAAAAACTGAAAATGGTGGCGGGTGATAGTCCTCCCTTATCACTCGTAGGGTCTACTTTATTGATCTGTACTTCATTGGCGTCTTTAAGGTAGGTCCAGGTGGTAAGGCTATCGCAGAATACAACCTGGTTTTTTATATCATACTTATATTTTCCGCCTTTTACCCAAAGATTGCCTTTTTGAGGGTCGGCATCTTTTTTATCCTTAGCCGATTGCATAATAGTAAACTCGGCATTAATGGTTTTGTAGGCCTTGGTCTTTTTACTAAGCGATTGAAGGATTCCGTTCGCTTTGGCATCGGTAGTTTCCTCTTGTTGGGCCGAAACTGCTATTGCCAGCAGAGTAAAAGTTAAAGGTATAAACAGTTTTTTCACGTTTCTTAATTGTAAATAAGGTTCAAAAATACGAAAATATGCAGCCTGAATGAAGAGGAGATGAGTCTGTTTGGCTTTATATTGAATCAATAGCCTTATTTTTGGAAAATAATAAAATTCAGATTGTGAATGATTTCAGGCAAAAACTATTAAACTGGTACGAAGCAAACAAGCGCGATCTGCCCTGGAGAAACATAAAAGACCCTTATAAAATATGGCTCTCCGAAGTTATTCTGCAGCAAACAAGGGTTAACCAGGGCTGGGAATATTACCTGCGCTTTATTGAAAAATATCCAACAGTCAAGTCCCTGGCTTCCGCTCCAGAGCATGATGTGCTGAAGCTCTGGCAGGGGTTGGGCTATTATTCGCGGGCGAGGAATTTACATTTCGCTTCAAAATCTATACTCAAAGAACATAAAGGTATTTTTCCGAAGGAGTATGAAACAATAAGGGCGCTTAAAGGAGTAGGGGAGTATACCGCGGGTGCTATTGCCTCTATTGCTTTTGACTTACCCCATCCGGCAGTAGATGGAAATGTTATGCGGGTCTATTCCCGTTTGTTTGGAATAACAACCCCTGTTGATTCCACTGAGGGCAAAAAGAAAATTTTTCAAATAGCTGTCGAATTATTGCCTGCTAAAAACCCCGGAACCTATAACCAGGCTGTAATGGAACTGGGTGCTATGGTTTGCCTGCCTGCAAAACCCGATTGCCAAAACTGTCCCGTTCAGGATGCATGTTATGCCTATTCCCATAAAAAGGTTTCTGATTTTCCTGTTAAAGAAGGCAAGACAAAACAACGGAACAGGCATTTGAATTACCTGGTAATTACGCAAGGAGACAAAATTTTGATCAGGTTGCGCGGTGCAAAAGACATTTGGCAAGGTCTGCATGATTTTCCACTTGTTGAAAGCGCCAAAGCCATACCGGAAACTAAATTTGTAAAAGAGAAAAAATGGGAAGAATTAATCCATCTTTCAAGGCCAGTAATTAAAGATGTATCGGAAGAGTATGTGCATATTTTGAGCCACCAAAAGCTTTATGCAAGGTTTTATCAGATTAGCGCTACAGGCAAAATAGCCAAACTTCCGGTAAATTGTTTTTGGATAAAAATTAAAGACCTTGAAAATTATGCCGTACCGAGACTGATTGACATATATATTCGCAAAAAATTATAGAAATGATCATATACAACGTAACAATAAACATAGATGACAGCCATCACCATGAATGGTTGAAATGGATGCAGCAGGAACATATTCCGGCTGTGCTGAGTACAGGGTTATTTAATGGTTACCGTATTTGCCGCCTGCTGGAAGTGGAGGATGAAGGCACTACATATTCCATACAATATTCCTGCAACAGCCTGGTGGAATATAACGAATACAGGGAAAAACATGCTCCCGCTTTGCAAAAGGAAATCATGGACAAATTCAAAGATAAGTTCACTGCTTTTCGCACACTTTTGGAGGTGGTGGAATAGGAATATTCATATCGCTGATTAGCATAGTGTTGATAATCAAAAAGTAACTGATGTTAAAATGTTTTGCGGGCCGATTGTTTTATAAAATGTAAATTGAGGTATATTTGATACTTTTTAAAACCCCATCTATGAAGAAATGGAGCATAATTACAAGCTTAGTATTATTTAACGGCGTTTTATTTTCTCAGAAGACATCTGTGATCGATAATGCGGGAGCCGGGATAAAAGTATTCAATGCCAACCAGGCTTTTCTGGCGGGCGACATTACCAAAGCGTTGAAGCTTTATACCGAAGCCCTCGCATCGAAACCCAATGATGGCTCCATCCTTTATCATATTGGGCAATGCCATTATGTGCGCCAGGAAATGGACGAAGCTGTGAATTATCTGCAAAAAGCGGAAGCGGCAGATACGGATGCCAATGAGGATATTCATTTGACTTTTGGAATGGTTTACCAGCAACAAGACCAGATAGATAATGCCATGAAGGAATTTATGTGGCACAAACGGAAATATGCCGCTAATCCTAAGAAACAAAAGGAAGACGAAATAGACCATTTGATTGCGGAATGCGCATTGGCAAAACAAATGGAAGCTAACCCGGTGAATGTGAAAATTAAAAATGCCGGAGAATCCATCAACTCGGAATATGATGATAAAAGCCCTTCCATTACCGCCGATGGTTCCACCCTTATTTTCACTTCTATCCGTCCGCTGGCGGTTGGGAATATGAAAGTATCCAAAGACCCGTCGCAGGTTTTTGATAATGTATATCTGTGCAAATGGGATAGTACTAAAAACGATTGGGGCCTCTCTTATCCCATTGAAGGAGACGTTAACCATGCTTATACCCATACTTCCTGCACTAGCATATCACCTGATGGGAACTATATTTTTT
>DATHNK010000232.1:0-3375 GCA_035486075.1 Bacteroidia bacterium | reverse complement strand
ATCATATTCCACCATTGCGCCAATTACAAAGTCAAGTTGGCCGATCTTTTCGGTATGCAAAAAACTGGTTCCGGAAAAATCGGCATTGCCCGTCCACCATTTAGAACCCGTTATTGGAGGTGTATCATATATTCCCGAATAAATAGCTACAGATGTAGAAGGAACATCTGTAGGATAGGCTGTACGTATATTTATACTTCCACTTAATGCAGACGAACCGTTGGTTACGGAAGATGCCCCTTTTATTATTTCTATCTGTTCCACATTTTCTATCGGATACAGATCCCAGGGAATGCGGCCTCCGTCTCCCGGAAGAATAGGCAACCCATCTATCAAAATAGCCACCCTGCTCCCTACCCCGAAATCAAACCCGCTGCCACCGC
Organism: Bacteroidia bacterium; assembly: GCA_035486075.1. Lineage (GTDB taxonomy): Bacteria > Bacteroidota > Bacteroidia > JABEUT01 > JABEUT01 > JABEUT01. Next base: position 2,992 of record DATHNK010000232.1, on the reverse strand, counting down.
GTATTTGCGGCTCACCATCCAGCATATTTAATCCCGGTGCCAGCGCAAGCGTTTGGGTAATGTTGGTTGAATTATTATCCTCTATCAGATTTGGCTTCAACACATCCATTGAAACGGTGACATCCTGCAGTTTTTGTTCATAACGGCCTGCCGACACTACGAATGTTTGCAACTGCTTCCCATCAAAACGCATGGAAAAGTTATGGACAGTTACCTCTGAAGTATTAATTTGAACAACAAAAGTATCCGGCTTCATTCCAAAAACCGAACAAACTATTGTATGCGTGCCGGGACTCAAATGCAACTCATAGTTGCCATGAACATCGGTAACCTCCCCAATGTTTAAGTCATTCAAATCGTAAACTGTAGCGCCTACCAGACTTTCCCTGCCCACGGTGTCAGTTACAGAACCTTTAAGGGTTCCCGTTGACTGAGCCATAAGGCAGGCAGGAGAGAGCAATAATAAAAGTAAAAATTGTTTCCCTATGTCCTCTATTTTCATATTGCCTTTACCGAAATATCTGATCTATGCCTGCTAACTGCAAAGGCTATTAAATAAAATATGCCGTTTTAAGCCGTTATTTTTCAACTACAATTTTGCCGGTTTGCATTACAGTATTTTGCTCATCCAACAGTGAATAAATATATACTCCGTCGGGCATTCCTTTCAAGTTAATATAATTCGTACCCGGTGCAATTCTTTCTTCCTCTACCTTGCGGCCTGTAATATCAACCAAATTAAACAGTGCCTGTTTTAAGCCATTATTTATTGAAATATAACCAGTGGTTGGATTAGGGCCGACAAATATCCTGGTTGCATTACTCAGGTTTTGAATACCCGTTGTTGAATCAATAACCAGTCCCAGATCATCCACATAAAGCTGACTTCCAACCTGGGCGCCAGCCTGTGTGAAGCTAGATGAGAATATCCAGAGGGCCGTATCAGGTGTAGCGGAAGACGTATAGGTTATGGCTAATGAAAAACGTGTCCATGTGGTAACGTTTGATTTCGGTGTGGTAAAGAATGCTTGTCCAATGGTATCCGTGTGGGTTGCACCGAATAAATAAAATTCACAATCTCCGTTATCTCCGCTTACCGAACTGTACATATACCAGCCGATAATACTGTCCGGGCGTAAAGTATAAGGCAGCCCGCCACTAATTGTATAGTTTCCGGTATTTATTTTTCCGGTTGTTAAAGCTCCGGGAGCAGTTGCAATACTTAAAACCTGCTGCGTGAGCAAATGTGCAGAATACTTTCCGCTGTGTTTACTGGTGGAATCTTTAAAACACGTGATAGTACCAAAACCGGCAGTAAGCGGATTCAGGCAATTCCAGTTGTCAGGGTCATCATATCCACCGTTCGATGAAACATGCGTCCAACTTTCAAATCCATTATTGGGTGTGGCAGGATTTACCTGGGCCTTTATAAGTGTTATGGAACAAATTAATAAACAAGTAGTGATTATTTTCATGTGTTTGGGTTTTAATAGTTAATAATTAGAGTGTTTCCTCATCTCTATTCCTTAATTCTACTGCAAAAGTAGTCATAATTACGAATAGATTAGTTTCTTCCGATTTCTTAAATACTTTCAGCATCGCTTTGTATTGAAACATAACTATTTTTGACGGAATTAAGTTATAGACCCTAATTTATTTCGTAAGCCATTTACTTTCAGGAAAATTCGATGAACACCGCAAAATCATAGGCGAAAACGGGGAAGTGGGCCTTTATCCTTATATTTGGACAAACAGAAAGGTGAAGATATGGCAGAAATAGGGAAATGGAATACACTTGAAGTTCTTAAGCAATTAGATTTTGGTGTTTACCTGGATGGAAAGGAGCATGGTGAAATATTAATGCCTATCAGGTATGTGCCCCAGGATTGCAAGATTGGCGAAATGGTGGAAGTATTTATTTACCTTGATTCCGAGGACAGGCTTATTGCAACTACCGAAAAACCATTTGCGCAGGTGGGCAATTTTGTTTTGCTGGAAGTAGTTTCAGTGAGTGGTGTCGGTGCTTTCCTTTACTGGGGACTGATGAAAGATCTTTTTGTTCCTTTCAGGGAGCAAAAACTGAAAATGGAAGTAGGCCATTCTTACGTTGTATATATTTATGTGGATGACCTGACCGGGCGTATCATGGGTTCGGCCAAAGTGGAAAGCTTTTTAGACAAAACTCCGCCTGAGTTTACGGAAGGACAGGAAGTGGATCTGATAATATATACGCAAACTGATATTGGCTATAAAGCCATTATTAATAACACCCACACAGGTGTTATATTTCATACTGATGTTTTCCGTACCTTGCACAGGGGCGAACACACCAAAGGATACATAAAGAAAATACGCGAGGATAAGAAAATCGACTTGTTGCTGGATAAGCCCGGATATGAAAAAGTGGACGAGATATCGAAAAATATTTTAGACAAACTGAAACAGGAAAACGGATTTATTGCTTTATCTGACAAAAGCCCAGCCGATTCTATTTACGATACCTTCGGCATAAGTAAAAAGAATTTCAAAAAAGCTATCGGGGCCTTGTATAAAGCACGCCTGATAACCCTGGAAGAAAACGGGATAAAGCTGGAACAGAAACCTAACTAATTTGTTTTGATGGCATCCGCGTTTGGACATGCTTGCGCAGCTTTAACACTGGGAAAAGTTTATTCCGGCAAAAAACTTCCGGCCGTGTTTTGGATACTGTCTGTAGTTTGTGCCGTAATACCGGATGCCGATGTAATTGGTTTTAAATTCAACATAGCTTATGGCAGCACATTCGGCCACCGTGGCTTTACCCACTCCATTTTCTTCGCGCTGGTAATGGGGTTTATTGCCGCATTGATATTTACCAAAGTTGCGTCAGCATATAAAAAACAAAGCTGGAAATTTGTACTTTATTTCTTCCTCGTTACATTGAGTCACCCGCTATTGGATGCATGTACTACCGGGGGTTTGGGGGTTGCATTTTTCTCTCCATTCTCCAACG
>DATHNK010000231.1:0-4082 GCA_035486075.1 Bacteroidia bacterium | reverse complement strand
TGGTCATTTTATCATTTGGAATATTATGGTCAATGGCAAAAGTTGCGGGAAGGAAGGCGATCAATATCAGCATGAGTAAGCCTACTCCCTTTTGTCCGTCGTTGCTTCCGTGAAAAAAGCTTACCAGTGTGCAGGTAGTTATTAAGAGTATTCTTACAACCAGCGAGGGTTTGTCATTATCTCCCTGGGGTATATGAAACAACTTTTCGGATCTCACATATTTTTTCAGAAAAAGCAAAAGAAGCACAGCAGCTCCAAACCCGAATAATGGGGACAAGATCAAGGACAATCCTATTTCTTTTGCTTTATCCCAATTCACACTTCCGGCATAAAAGTGTGTGAAAGCCATGCTTCCGCCAATCATAGCGCCAATTAAGGTATGCGAACTGGAACAAGGAATTCCTAAATACCAGGTGCTTAAATTCCAAATGATGGATGTGAGTAACACCCCCATTACCAAACAGGCTCCTATTTGAACAGGCAATGCCATCAATTCATTTAAGGGAAGCAATTTCAATATTCCCATGGCTACTGCCACACCACCTACGTTTACACCCATGAAGTTCCAAAACCCTGACCAGGGCACAGCAAGTTGAGGTTTTAATGCCTTTGTGTAGATAACCGTTGCTACCGCATTGGCCGTATCATGAAATCCATTTACAAACTCAAAGGCTACAACTGCCAGCAGGCAGAGGAAAAATATTATCAGGATAGAAGTGCTGAGGTCAACGGCTCCTATTAAAGGAAGCGTGATCATGTTTAACGTGGAGATAGCGAGCATGCGTTTAAGTTTATGGGTATTTTAAATTATAAATACATGCGGCAAATGAAACAGTTTAAACCGAAACAAACTAAAAAAGGGGTATTACCAAATTGTTAATTTCTTAAAATTAAACCCAGATTATTTGGCTTGATAGGTCTTTATAGTGCAACTATTCAGTATTTTAGGTGGTACTATTTGGCGTATTTCGCTTTCCTGACGGCTGCCAGAATTAACCCCAGGAAGATAATTAACAGTACCGGCACCACCAGGTTAATAACCTGCCATTGTGTTTTCTGAATCTTGGCTTTCTTTTCGTCCAGCAGGCGTATCTGTAATTCACGGCCACGGACCGGCAAGAGATTAGTATCTCCGCAGAGGTAATTCATACAGTTCAGTATAAAGTCCTTGTTACTGTATATCTCATGGGTCCATTTATCTTGTCCCAGGGGCAGCGCCACCCTTCCATTCATCTCGGTCTCATTGCTTATCACGTCACCATCGGATACAACAATCTGTGAAGTGGGCTTACTTTCGTCTTTAAATCTGTATTTTGAAGAATTGGTTACGGAAAGCGGCAGCCTGCCTTTATAGAGTGATTTGAATTTCCCTTCTAAGAGCACTGCCAACGGCATGAATGATTTCCTGAAAAGATCTTCGGAAAGGTGTAAATGTGTAATTCCAATACTTATACGTGATGGTGCAGTAACAACCTTGGTAGATTTGGATGTGGTTAATAAAATAGTCTTCTTAACTCCTGCCACCTTTATAGTGTCGAGGGTGCTTGCCATGTTAAATTCCACAAGGTTAAGGTTCTTCACAATGGGGCTGTTCCCCGTAGGACCCACTAATGGTTCGTAAAACCATTGCGATAATTCAAAATGGGGTTGTTCTCCCTCCAATGCTGTATTTACTGGTATTGCAGAACATTGGAAATCGAGCACCAGGTCATTGTCCAGCCTTACACCATATTGAAAAAGCATATCTTCCAGGTTCATATCATTTGGGAAGGCTATTGTTTTTCCGGTTTTTGCAAGAGAGTCCATCTGAGTGTATAATGGATCAACCAGCCAGAAAACCTTTCCGCCATACATTATATACTGGTCAATAGCGAGTTTATCAGGCTCGCTGAAAACGGTATCAGGTTTGGCGATGATGATGGCTCTATATCTCGGGTTGAAGTTAGAATCGAGTAATGAGCCTTCGCTATGGTTTATCAGAATGCTTCGCACATTATAATATTCGCTTAATGTTTTAGCCGTACTTGCAGTATGGATAGAGTCCAGTTCGCCATGCCCTTGTATGAATGCTATGCTGGGTTTTATATCTATGGTAAGTTTATGGACAGCATTGTCAATATTATATTCCAGCTCTTCAATGGAATAGTTTATAGCCGCCGTAGGATTTGTGTTACCCTGGCGCTGGAGTATGTCCATTGGCATTTCTCTTCCCCTATAGGAAAGTATAGCGCCCGGAATAATAGTTTGCTCGGAATTGCCCGATGACTCCTCCACCTGCATATCAATGGGGTTGAGGCCTTCTTTATATAATTGCTTGATCAAAGAAAGCCGCGCTTCCGGATTTGGGTTTGCAGAGGGGTCAATGAATTCATATTGTATTTTTCCTCCTGAATAGGCGCGGAACTCATCCAGCATTTCTTTGGTTTCATCCCGCAGGCGAATCATTCCCGAAGGTAGCTTTGGTCCATCGAGGTAAACACGGAAAAATGCGGTACCCTGAATATTCTCCGCAATGCTTTTCGATTGCGGTGAAAGGGTATAGCGCTTTTCTGAGGTCAGGTCGAAACGGTGGAAAACGAAGGAGCCTACATAATTCAGCAGGAACAGAATAAGTATGCTCAGGCCGAGCCTTGAAAGGTCTCTCCGTGCCGATTTCTTTTTATGTTTCACTTCTCCGTTCACCATTTTCTGCTTTCTAAAGATGTCCGGGTCATTAATATGAATGCCATTGAAATGCTGGCAAAGTAAATTACATCGCGGGTATCGATCACCCCACGGCTCATGGAGGAGTAATGCATATTGATGCCCATTAACTGTATGAAGTTCCCTATGGAGCCTGAAGAAATGTATTGCCCGATAAAGCTGAAACCCGTATAACACACAAAGCATAGTATCACAGCTATAATGAAAGATACCACTTGGTTACTTGTAATGCAGGACGCGAATACACCTATGGAAACAAAGCCGCTTGCAAGGAATATCAATCCTAAATAGGAACCCCATGTGCGGCCATTGTCAATATTCCCGGGAGGAAAGCCCAGCATGGAAACCGAGAAGTAATATACAAGGGTAGGCAACAGTGCCAGTATCACCAAAACTATGCAGGCAAAGTATTTGGCAAGTATTATCTCCAGGTCGCTTAAGGGGCGGGTAAGGAGGAGTTCTATGGTACCGCTTTTCTTTTCTTCGGCAAAGGAGCGCATGGTTACGGCAGGAATGAGGAACATAAATACCCAAGGGGCAAGTATGAACAAGGGGTCGATACCTGCGTAGCCACTATTTATAATATTGGAATCGAACGGGAAAACCCATAGCAGAAGCCCAATTGCAATAAGGAATACACCTATTACGATGTATCCTATCAGCGAACCGAGAAAGCCGGATATTTCCTTTTTTAGTAGTGCGAACATATTGATTGTACGACCCAAAATTAATATATGTTGGCAAACAGTTTCAGTCTATTTCAAAGAAAGATTAACAATCATGTACTTAAAACAACCTATTTTTGCCGCCTCAAACCTATGTCAAATATTTCGGGTAAGTTTTTCGGGGTCTTTATCGGATGGTTCCTTTGGAGGCTTGATGGCGCCATTGCGGGCTTTTTGCTGGGCGCTATTTTCGATGAATTTGTAAGATCGCAACAAGGCGGGGCTAAAGCGGGTCCCAATACAGGCAATGCCGGCCATCCTCTGGATGATATTCTGAACCAGTATACGGGAGATTTTAACTTTATACTTGTGTCGCTGTCAGCTGCGGTGATGCGGGCCGACGGCAAGACCACCCGCTCGGAACTGGAATATGTAAAAGTTTTTTTTGTGCGGCAGTTCGGGGTCGAAAAAGCCAAACAAGACCTGCTGATGCTTCGCGAGGCACTGAAGAATGAAATTCCGCTGGACAGGATATGTGCCGCTGCCAGTGCGAAAATGAACTATCATGGCAGATTGCAACTGATGCATTATTTGTTTGGTATAGCTTATGCCGACGGCTCTTATTCCAGGCCCGAACAGGTGGTGCTGCAGCGCATAGCTAATAACCTGGGCATTCATCCTTCCGATTACCGCACCGTTGGCGCTATGTTTGGC
>DATHNK010000230.1:0-12049 GCA_035486075.1 Bacteroidia bacterium | reverse complement strand
TTTAAATAATTCTATTTCTTTCTCCGTGAGGTTTTTAGGAAGATGGATACTTACTTTAGCATACAGGTCACCAAATTCGGCAGGTTTTTCAAATTTCGGCATTCCAAGCCCTTTCAAACGCAGAACTTTCCCATTTTCAGTTCCTGCGGGTATATCAATGCGAATGTTTCCTTTTAATGTATTGATAAGCTGTTTGCCTCCCAACACAGCAGTGTATAGATCAACCGGGGCATCGCAATATAAGTCATCTTCCTTCCTTTCAAAGTGCGGATGTTCCGGAATAATAAGTGTAAGGTATATGTCGCCTTTAAGGCCTCCGTTGCGTCCGGGCCCGCCTCTTTCTTTTATTCTAAGTACCTGCCCGTTTTTAATTCCGGGTTTTAGTTTCATCTGAAGGGTTTTACCGTTCACTTCAATACGGCTGGAAGCCCCATGATAAGCGTCTTCCAGGGATAGTTCAATTTCAGCCCGGTAGTCCTGGCCTTTTATTTTAGAGCTATTTCTTCTGGAAGAACCGCTGCTACCGCCAAACATAGATTCAAAAAAACTTGAAAAATCATTTTCATTTCCGAAAGATTCTCCACCGTAATATGAACCCGATTGCCCCTGATTACCCGTGGACCAGCGCGACCAATCGAAGTTATCTTCGGGGCGTCCTTGTTGCTGGTATTGGTTCCAGTTCTCGCCTAACTCATCGTATTTTTTCTTCTTGGCAGGATCGCTCAGTACCTCGTTCGCCTCATTTAGCTCCTTGAATTTATCCTCGGCTGTTTTATTGTTCGGGTTTTTGTCAGGATGATATTTTAGCGCGAGTTTGCGATATGCCTTTTTAATTTCATCTGCCGTAGCCGTCTTGCTGACGCCTAATATTTTGTAATAATCTTTAAAGTCCATTTATATAAAAGTAGGTGGATATAAAATGTTTAAGTATGAGGATAATCAAGATTATTAATGATATTTTCTGCCTACAAGATACAAATATAAACAACGTATTCCTTCAAAAGCTTCATTATTAGACAGACTAAGTTCATTCTGAGACCAAAAAGGAATCGCAAAGCTTAAACATATCAAATTACTTTACTGAATATCTCTTTAGTAGGGGTATTTTTCCAAAGGCGGGCATCAAAAGCCATGCAGATATTCCGGATGAATTTTTTGCCCTCATCGGTTACCGTTAACTTATATGGAAGCCTGAGTATAAGCCCGTCAAGTTCCATTTCTTTTAACCTGTTTAAGGCACTATAAAGTCCTTCGCACTGCTCTTCTTTATCGAGCCAGGAGGTTTCGAACCGGCAAATGATATTTAAGATATGTTTTCTTAGGATCAGATCTTCATTCGTGAGTTCATGTCCCCGGAAAACGGGTAACTCACCTTTTTCGAGCCGTTCATAATATTCCTCCACCACCTTTACATTTTGGGCAAAGGCATGCCAGGTGTCACTTATAGATGAAACGCCTAACCCTAGCATAAACCCGGTATAATTATGCGTATATCCCATAAAATTTCGGTGTAGTTTCTTCTGCTGTGCAGCCTTGTAAAGTGAATCGGTTTTAAGGGCGAAATGATCCATGCCTATTTCAACATAACCTGCCTCTTCCAGCATGGCGCGGCCAGTTTCGTATAACTCCCTTTTTTCTTCATCTTTGGGCAGATCCATTTCTGTAAACTTCCGCTGTCCCGGTTTTACCCACGGCACATGAGCATAGCTGTATAATGCAATTCTGTCAGGCTTTAGAGCTTTTACTTTTGTGATAGTATTTACCACGCTTGATTTTTTTTGAAGAGGCAACCCATAGATCAAATCAAAGTTTATAGAGGTATATCCTAATTCCCTGGCCTGTTTAGTTACCTTTTCAACATTTACAAATGTTTGAATACGGTTTACAATTTCCTGTACTTTAGGATCAAAATCCTGTATCCCCAGGCTTATACGTGAGAAGCCAAGTTCCCGCAATGTTTTTAAATGTTCATAAGTGGTGTTATTCGGATGGGCTTCAAAACTAAACCCATGGTTATTGCAGATCTCAGCTTTTGACAATATCCCTGTCAGCAATTCTTTCAAATGTTCCGGGCTGAAAAATGTGGGAGTGCCGCCGCCCAGGTGAATTTCTTTTATTCTTGGTTTCCCTTTAAATAAATCAATATACATTTCCCATTCCTTTTGAACTGCCTTTAAATAGGGTTGTTCCACACCATGATTAACTGTAATGCGTGTGGTACATCCGCAGTATGTACAAAGGCTTTGGCAGAAGGGCAAGTGAATGTATAAACTAATTCCTTCGGTTGCATTTGTTTTATCAAACGATCTTTTTACTTCCAACTTCCACTGGTCAGCGGTCAGGTTGTTTTCCCAATAGGGAACGGTTGGGTAACTTGTGTACCTTGGAGCCTGAACATTGTATTTTTTAATCAGATTTTCTTCCATAATAAATAAGATTCAGGTGCGTGCGAATACAAAGTTACCCGCTGGCTCAGGCTGAAACATGAGATTCCTCATCCAATTATATGAGGTTCATCAGAGAAAATTATTTTTGAAAAGGGAGTTTATTTCTAGAACCAATCTTTAGTGACCGGCCTTAACTTATGATAAAGTTTTGTTTTGCTTTCTGTGGTTTTTGGAATGAATTTACCGCAAATAGCCGGTATATACATAACCCTTCTTCTGCTTTTTTCTCCCGTAAACGGAGACTGTCCAACCCTGTGCCATAAATGCCCATGATGTACCACTACATCTCCGGCAGTGGCAACCACAAGGGCTTCATTTTTATCTTCTTTCGCATTCAGAAAGTATGCTTTCTTAAATAAAAGCTGGAATATTTTTTGCGTATGCGTACCCGGTAAAACCCTTAATCCGCCATTCGTTTCGGAGGAGTCATCCAGATAAACGCCAATATTCAACATGGGAAGAACCTTGCCATCGTAAAACAAATCGCGTATACTGTCAGTATGCCAGCCCATTTGTTTGAATTTGCTTCCGGCAGAGTTTACATAATGGTTAAATACTACTCCGTCCTTTTCGTTTTCTACTATTCTGGGCTTAAAACCTTCCAGGAGATTTAACAGGGGCTTTAGTTTACCACTTGCAATAAACTCGTGCATGGGTTTGCTGTACAATGAAAAAAAAGGAAACCGGTGGATCATTTTGCTTCCATCGGTATCCTTTCCTAAAAATAATGGAACTCCATTAATTGTGGTGGCCTTTTCAGCTATCAGTTTTTCAGATGCTTCGTTATAAGAATTTATAATGGCTTTTACTTCTTCTTTAGAAAGAACTCCCATGAAGTGGAGAAATCCGTATTTATTAAAAAAAGCCACCTGCTCGTCCGTTAGTTTATCACCCAAATGAAACTTTCGGTAATGAAAATTTACATTATACCCCATGAAAAAGTGATATTGTTTTGGATCTGCAGGTGACTTTTTTTAATTTTTGGTTTTTAGTTTCATTTCTGCAGTAAGTGTTTTAACAGCCAGTGAAAGCACCCAGATCACCAGTAGCAGTATGCCAATAAGAAACAGTACCAAATAATTGGTAAAGCCTAGACTTGTTATAAATGAAGGGCCTGCTTTTTCATCTTCGGCAACTTTTTGTGTGGCTACTGTAATTTTATCCGGTGTGCCTGGTTGTACGGCTGCGGTATTTGCACCGTCTCCTGTAGGAGCAGCGGCGGCGGTTACGGGTTCGCCCCCTGTTTTAATAAATGCAAGGATGGTTTTAATATCATTATCTGCTAAAGCCTGGTCGGGCATCGGAATCATGCTGTTGTCGTTGAAAAGCTTTACGGCATCTTTATCGCCGGCTTTTACCATAGCCTGTGAGCCTTTAACCCATTTCAAGATCCATTCTTCGGTATGCCTGTCCTGAACGCCTTTTAAGTCAGGTCCTACTAACTTACCTTTACCTACCGTATGGCATGCTCCGCAATTTGTGCGGAATATTTGGGCACCGTCTTGTGCGAATAATTTTGAAAATGAAATTGCTGCGATGGCTATTGCAGCTACTATATGATTTGTTTTCATGGTGGTGATATGAAATAGAGGTTATTTTTTGTAAAAGTATTTTGAAATGAAGGGTTGCGTTATGACAATTATCACATTACTTTTTGATTGTTCTCAGTATGGAAATTTAATCGTTGATATTGGCAAGCCTTAGAAGTCTGGGCTGATCAACAATTTTTATTTTTTTCCCATCCAGTACGAGTATGTTTTCACGCTCCAGGTCGAACAACATTCGTATTACCGTTTCACGGGCTGTGCCTACCATGTTTGCTATATCTTCACGGGTCATTACTACGCTTATAGTTTGGTTATCGCTTTCCAGACCGTAGCTTTCTTTCAATAGCAACAAGCTTTGTGCCAGCCTTTCCTTAACCGTTTTTTGAGCTATATCTGTAATTCCCCGTTCAGCAATTTTAAGCTCCTTCGAAAATAAATGGATGATTTTAAAAGCCAGCTTAGGGTCTTTTTCCACGAGGGATACGAATACTTTAGTCGGAATAAAACATACCGAAGAATCTTCCAGGGCAACGGCTGTGCCGGAATATTTATCACCACCCAAGATAGCGCGGAAGCCCATAACATCGCCATCCTTTATTAAATGCACTATATGTTCCCTGCCATCGTTGCCGGTTTGTGTGATTTTTATTTTGCCGTGATTAACGCAATAGAGCCCATGCGGATAGGCTCCTTCTTCGAAAATGATCTGTCCTTTTTTGAAAGACTGGCAGGTTTTTGCCCCGTCTATAGTTTCCATATCTATAGAGCCTACTTCACTGAAGATAGACTTGAAGCGGCTGTTGCACTGAAGGCAGGATACATGTGTTGTTGAATTCATCGTGTTTGATTTTCAACCGCAAATTTGTGATGTTTATCAAGTTTTATGTATGACGGATGCAGGTGAAAAATTGTGAGAAAAGTCATATTTCAAGTGTGATTGGAGTCACACTTTTTTGGGCCATGTTGACCCAATTTTGCAGTATAAAATTTATACCACATGGACACATTAACTTATTCAAAACACAAAGGCAGTCACACCTTAATGTATTATTGCGAAATGTACGTAGTACTATTCACCATTCTGGGTTGCATAGTAGCTATTTGCGAAAAGACATTTATCTCATAAAGCTTTTTTATTGGTATTCAAAAGCTGTTGGGAGAAATAGCAGAACCCGCACTGACAATTATTGTTGGTGCGGGTTTTTTGTTTTGCAAATAAGTGAACTGAAGTTTGGCTTTTAAGGGCTGTTCAATGTGAAAAAGCGAATGAAAAATAACAGTGAAATAACAGTGCAAAAAGAGCCAAAATACTGCAAATTAACAGTAAAATAACAGTAAGGGCGTTTTTCAAGTATGTTGTTTATGAGCATGTTGTGTAATTTTCCACTGTTAAATACAGTAAATAACAGTAGAAGGATGGAAATAGCTATCCCAGGGAAGGCTAAAATGATAGTTAGGTTTTGTTTCATACCACAAAAATAATGCATGAAAAAGTGAGTTTTTGAAAAGTTATTGACTATTCAGGAAGATGACAAATAAATGTTATGCACCCCTGGAGGGGCAGGGGTGGGTTGCTCTATTTAGCCACTAAGTTCATAAAGGAAAGGCAAACTAAGATTCACCAAGTAGTTATTTCTGTACTATAATCTTTCCTTCCCCGATTAAGTTTCCGTTTTGTTGCAGCACGCGGTAGAAATAAACGCCGGAGGGTTCGCTTGAAAGATTAATGAGATTGTCACCCTGAACGGAGTGAAGGGTCTCGGTAAATACTTTCTCTCCAAGGACATTATAAATTTCTACGCTAGTTTGCGATGCTTGATCCGCCAACTGGCGGACAGCATGACTGAGCGATAGGGTGAAAATGCTGTTCGTCACTGCGAGGCTTTGCGAAGCAGTCTTACCCAATTGCAAAGAGGAAGACCCGTTGCGGTAAGATTGCCCACCCTGATGAACCGTTCGGACGGGCTTCGTTCCTTAACAGCAATGACGTTTTCGCTATTCAAAGCCCCTTTAGGGGTTTGGGGCGAAAATTTAATTAGAAAATTGATTTAGCCTTTTGAATAATTGCCTGTCCGGCTCGGACTGCCAGTCGGGCTCCGACTTATTCCCCCTTCCCGTATTTGGCTTTCAGCCAAAAGAAGAGTATTCCGCCGCTGATAATAGGAACGGACATTAAGAGAACTGTAGTGTTCAGGTAAGCTGATTGTGTCTTTTTAGTAGCTCCGGCCTGGCAGAGAGGGCAAGCGGCAACTTTATAGCTGATGGCTAATAGCTGATAGCTAATAGCGACGAGGAATAGTATGATTTTTGATTTCATCTTTATAAACTTTAGAATCTTTATGAACTTAATAAACCCCTAGAGGAACTTCGCAAGAACCAGCACGAGCAGCACGAAAGGCAGATAGGCGAAGGAACTGAACATTAACCGCAGTGCGTTTTTGTTGCTGCGGTCGGTATATAATTTATAAGCAAAGCCTGAGAATCCTACACCTGCCAATACAAGCAGCCAGGTAACATTTACACCGGCAGATTGGTACATATAAAGCAGCAATCCCGCAGGAATAATAAGGAATGTAGAGAGCAAAATAATAATGGCGGATGCTTTGTTTCTTCCTCCGGAGGTTGGCAACATACGAATGCCGGCTTTGTGGTATTCATCGTCCAGTAACCATGCAATAGACCATGTGTGCGGAAACTGCCAGATAAATTGTATGGCGAAAAGTATTAGGGCTCCAGTGGTAATGCTGCCTGTAGCGGCAACGCAACCAATCACCACCGGTAACGAACCTGCCACCGCACCGGGAAAAATAGTAAGCGGTGTGACTTTCTTTAAAGGAGTATAGATGAATGCATATATCAGCATGGCAGAAATACCAAGCAATCCGCAGAGTATGTTTATTTTGAATAGGCAAAGCGCACCGACAGCGCCAATTACTATTCCAAATGTCATAGCTTCGGAAACACTCATGCGGCCCCCCGGTAAAGGGCGGGTCAGGGTACGTTTCATCAGCTTATCTGATTCTTTCTCAATAACCTGGTTAAATGTGTTAGCCGCGCCTGTGATCAGGAAGCCTCCAATAGACAAAAGCCAGATGGTAAGCGGGTCAACATGGCGTTGGGTAGCCCATAGATAAGCCATTGATGCTGAGAACACCACCAAGAAGGATAACCTCATTTTAATGAGCTGGGTATAATCGGCTAAGCGGGATTGAATCGTTTTCACGGGGTGCAAAGATATACTAGTTATCTGATTCATGGAGATTAAAATACAATGGAACGCTGATGACACGGATTGAACGGATTGGCGCTGATTTTATCTTTGATTGTCATATTCATCTGCGATATTTGCGGGCAATGTGTTAATTAAAATAAACTAAACGGTAAAGAATGGGCCAAATAGCTACAACAAAATACCAATACAATATGCACGCAGAGATTTTGTTCTTAGCCATTTCAAACGATGAGGCCTTTCTGATAGCAAAATAGAGGTAGAGCAATATACCCAGTCCAACAAGCACGTGAAGGCCATGAGCACCTATCAGGGTGTAAAAAAATGCTCCGTAAATGCTTGAATGTGTTGTGAGCCCGTACCCTATAAGCCTGGCCCATTCGGTACCTTGAACTGCAAGAAATGTTGCGCCTAACATAATTACAACCAGCAACAGGTTGGTTGATCTGGAATCAATGGAAGCAACTTTATTCACTCTCTTGGTAAATAGATACAAAACCACCGCGCTCGATAAAAGTATAAGGGTATTTACCCCTGTAACTTCAACAGGCAACCTGGGTTGGTCGGCGGGTGGCCATACCATAGCGCCTGCACGGTTTACTATATAAGCGCTGATAAGCCCGGCGAAGAGCATGCTTTCGGTAAAAAGCACGAATATTATTGCCAGTACTCCGTCAGGTATTACCTTGCTGACGTTGGGTTTTGATGTTGTTATGGTTGCGTCCATGTTTTTTTTGAATTACGAATTAAAAATTACGAATCAGGAAAGTGTTCGTCACTGCGAGGAACGAAGCAGTCTCTGTTAATGCGCTATATAAATGAGATTGCTTCGTTCCTCGCAATGACGCAGTTTGTTTAAAAAGGTTAAACCAGTAACTCATCGTTTCCTAATTAGCGTGGATAGGTTACATCCAACGGAACAGCAGTAATATCTGGGTATACGCCGAAAAAGAATGCATATATGATAAGGAACACGGCTGCAATTGCAATATAAATAAAGAGGGGTTCATATTTCAAGTGCATGAAATTCCTCACCACCATAGTTACCTTCCATGCTGCGGTTGCAAAAATTAATGCAATAGCGATGCCTGGAGAAAATACATATCCGGCTGTTAAGCTAACGCCTAACAATAAAAGCAAGCTTACTAAAACGCGTCCGTAGTGCGGGTGGCCATGATAGTCGGTAGTTGCATCGGCAAATACTACATTATCATGATCGGGGCTGTTGTGGATGGGTTCAAAGGAAACCGGTCCATGAGAATCTTCCAAGCCAATTTGAATGCGGGGATTTAAAATTGTTGTTGCCATAAATTTTAGTTTTAAAGAAATTATAATTACTTAGCTATATATAAAAGAGGGAACAAGAATATCCAAATCAAGTCTACCATGTGCCAATACATACCGGCTAATTCAACACGATGGAGGTTTTTGCCCTTGCGGGTTTGTATCATTATGATGAGCATCACGGTCATGCCTGCCAGTACGTGGACTCCATGCAAGCCTGTCATGATATAATAGTATGACCAGAAAAGTGAACCAACATGGTCTCCGGCTGCTACCAATTTCGGGCTGGTGAATGTGAAGCCTTCGGAGATCTCGTGGGCATATTCTATGCTTTTATCCACCAGGAAAAGTACACCGCCGAGCAAGGTGCAGGATAACCAAAGCCTTACTTTGGCGACATCCATTTTTAAGGCTGCACCATGCGCCCTAACTACCGTGTAGCTGCTCAATAGTAGTACAACTGTATTAAGCGCCCCAATAAAAGTATTGGTGTGTGCAGCCATTTGGCCCCAATGCGGGTAGCGGATACGATTGAGCAGGTAAAAGCAAATTAATCCTCCGAAAATTACCAGTTCGCCGGCTATCAATATCCACATGCCGAGCCTGCCTTGCGGGATTTTGATGATTGGGATGGTAAGATGATTTTGTTTGGTTTCCATTTTTCTGTGTTTTTTATTTTTCATGCAGGGGTTCAAAATTTTGAACCCTTACAATATTTAAGTTATTAGGCCTTAGGAGTGTTTTGAGGAGCAAAATCTGCTTGCATATTGGGCAGGCTGTAATCATAAGGTCCTCTGAATACTTCCGGATATGGGTTGAAGTTTCCGTGTGGAGGGGGAGAATCGGAAACCCATTCCAGCGTAGTGGACTCCCAGGGGTTCTTAACTCCCGTCTTTACTTTTCTTAAACTTTTTACCACATTAAAGATGAAAATAAATTGCGTTAACATAAGTCCAATGGCGCATACCGTTGCAATCTGTTCAAAGGTTTGGTAAGGCTCCCTGGACACAAGGCTAAAGGAAGAGTAGTCATTTATCCTCCTGTGCTGTCCGGCAAGGCCGTTGAAAAATAGCAGGAAGAATACGCCGTTGAAGAAAATAAAGGTCAGCCAGAAATGCCATTTGCCGAGGGATACATTCAATTCTTTACCACTGAATTTTGGGAACCAGAAATAGAATGCAGCAAAGAATCCGAAGAAAATATCCGGGAACAATGTGTAGTGGAAGTGGGCTACTACAAAATAGGTATCGTGCGCATAAATATCGAAGGTATTTGAACCGAGGAACAAGCCTGTTAATCCTCCGACTAAAAATAAACCAATGAACCCGATTGCCCACATCATAGGCACTTTCATACGGATTGCGCCGCCCCACAGGGTTGCCATGAATGCAAGGAATATACCTGCAAATGGAATGGAAATTAATATGGTGCCAATACTGAAGAAGGTAGCCATGCGAGGATCGATACCTGCAACAAACTGGTGATGGGCCCATACTAATACAGATAGGAAAGCGGAAGCGAGTGCGAGGTAAATAATGGTTTTGTAAGCGAACAATGGTTTGCGTGAGAATACAGGAAGTATTTCTGCCAATACCCCAAGTGATGGAAGCAAGAGTACATATACTTCCGGATGGCCGAAGAACCAGAACAAGTGTTCCCAAAGCATTGGGTCTCCACCACGGTGCGGATCGTAGAAACCAGTGCCCAACACATTATCAAACAATAGCATGAATGCGCCAGCAACCAGCGGCCCTACTGAAAACATAAATATTACAGCAGCTATATTAATGAACCAGATAATAATTGGAATTCTCCAGGCGGTCATTCCTTTTGCGCGTTTGTTTATAGTTGTTACAAGGAAGTTGATACCGCCCATTAACATGGCTACTAATTCTAGCGCTACAGCCAAAATCAAAAGACTGGTTCCTGAGAAAAGAGCTTTGAAGAAATTTGGATTATGATCGAGATATCCGCCTGCCGAGAAAGGAGGATACATGGTCCAGCCACCGCCGAAAGCGCCGCCGGGAACAAAGAAAGATGCAAGCAATACAAGTGCGCTTACTACAAATATCCAAAAGGAAAGCATATTTACTGTGGGGAATGCCATATCATCCGAGCCAATCATAATAGGAATAAGAAAATTCCCCAAGGCTGAAAGTAGCACTGGCATACCTACCCAAAATACCATTATCATTCCGTGAATGGTTACAAATGCATTGTATGCTTGCGGGCCAAGCATACCATAAAACGGAATACTCTTGCCGGGGAATGCGAGGTTATACCTGAATACATAAGCCAGGTAACCGCCAACGCCAGCCATAATCATACCCATGATCATGTATTGAGTACCGATTGTTTTATGGTCTGTGGAGAAAATATATTTACTCCAGAAACTTTTTTTGTGATGCGTGTTTTCCATGTCTGATATTTGTTTTTTGCGTGACGAACTTATTTTTTTGTGGTATCTGCTGCTGCCGGAGCAGGTTTATTGGCAGCATATAATGAATCGGTAAAATGTTTGTATTGTTCCGGGGTTTCAGCCAAAACGAAGTTTCGCATTTTGGAGTGCAGTATTCCACAGATCTGTGTACAGGAAATGTCATACTTGCCGGGCTTGGTGATATTGAACCAGCGCAGTACAGTTCGTCCTGGCAGCGCATCTTGCTTTAAGCGGGCATTGGCAAGGAAAAAACTGTGAATAACATCTTGCGAGCGCAGTTCAAAAACTACATTCGCATTAATTGGTACATGCAGTGAACTGTTCATTTCATCTACAACTACATCGTCACTTGTGCCCAACATACCATCTGGTCCCGGATAGACAAATATCCAGTTCCACTGGCGGGCAATAATTCCAACATGTACATCAGCTTTCGCCGGAACACTTTCAATATTTCCCCAGGTATCATGTTCGACGTAAAGAATAACAAAATCGCTCAGCAGCAAGGCAACCAATGCATAAGCGATCCATTTGAAATGTTTCTTTTTCTCACCCGTAATATATTCAGCCCTGGCTACTTTTTTAGAACTGTATTTTATTAAGGGGTAAATAAGTACAAACAGGCTAATCACAAAGGCGATGGTTGCAAACACCAGTATTAGCCAAAATAGATTGTCGATGTCTTGTCCGTAGGTGCTGACGTTTTCCGGGAATATTGTCATGTCGTTTTTATTTTGATAAGCAAAATAACAGCCTATGGAAAAGAGCGGTTATGACAATAGTCACATTAAAATTTGCTTTTAATCATGGATTCAAGCTTTGCTTTTCTTGAGGAAAATAAAATAACTATATATTGCAGTAATTCAGAGTATTATGCAAATTTATTTTGCGATAAATAATCTGGGGCTATGCCGGAAATTAATTTATAAAAAGAGGTTGAACTGAGACTTTAGTCACACAATTTTAGAGGCTTCTTTTGTATGGAGAGATGTGTTTTTTGGAAAGTCTAAGTAAGATCCGTTACGTTGCCGGTAAAATGTCTTTTAGGGTATTTGCCATTTCCGGAAATTGGAAACTAAATCCGGATTGGAGAATTTTTTCC
>DATHNK010000229.1:0-4448 GCA_035486075.1 Bacteroidia bacterium | reverse complement strand
TTATATCCGGGTCGGTGTAAGTGGATGCGTCCATTTTCTTACACCATCCGCACCATTGGGTATATACATCAATAAGTATTTTCCTGGGGTGCTTTTCATTCAGCTTTACGGCTTCATCAAAATTCACCCAATGGATTTCCTTGTCATCGCCTGATATAAATCCGAAGGATATAACTCCTACAATGAATAAGGTAAGGGTGATCCAATTTCTATTTAAAAGCCTTTGCATTTTCAATATTTACAGACTCAAAGTTATGATTTTTTTTATTACTCATCCCCAGCCCCTTCTCTATTTGTTAAGAAGGTAAAAGTCATTTTGTTTGTTAACCCCAAACCCCTAAAGGGGCTTTGAATAGCACTATTCAAAGCCCCTTTAGGGGTTTGGGGTTAAGTAACTCAACCTAACTTATTCTTGAAAAATGCCATGGACATTGCCCAGGCTTCTTTGGCTGCATCAGGGTTGTAGGCTGGCCTGTCATTGCAATTAAAAGCATGGTCGGCATAAGATATAACCACATTGATAAAGGGTTTTTCAGCTTTCTTCATAGCATCAATAACTGTTTCAACATGCTCCGGAAGAATATGTTCGTCTAACCCGCCCCAGAAGAACAAATGTGGCGCGTGAATATCGTTGGCTTTATCGGCTAACAGGTGTGTGCTGCCTCCGTAATACGATATGCAGGCTGAGAATGGCAATAGGGTATTCGCAAGGAAAGAAACCCGTCCACCCAGGCAGAAGCCAATGGTTCCTAATTTGGAGTGAATCACTTCCGGTTGTTCCTTTAACCAATCGTAACAAGCGGTAACATCTGCAGAAAGGCCTTCCACCGTTATGGCCTGAAAATGGGGCATTATAGGGGCAAAATCTCCGTAAGGAAATTCGGCGCCGGCAGGGGCGGAGTGGTGAAAAAGCTCCGGAGCTATTGCTACGTAACCCTCTTTTGCAATTCTGTCGGTCACATTACGCATGTGCGGATTAACGCCAAATGCTTCCTGGAAAACAATTACACCCGGAAAAGGCCCTTTGCCTTCCGGCATTGATACGTAGGCTCTCATTTCCGTGCCATCACTTACTTTTAAAGAAACTGTTTTTGTACTCATAATATAGTATAAGATTAATAAATCGGGGGGATGCGGCAAATATGCAAAATAACTATGAATTATGAATAGTTGCAGAATCCCCATTGTAACTCTTGGTTCTTAGCCTATAGTTCATAGTTGATTTCATTGTTTCCAAATAATAGCATATTTTTGCCCTTCATTTAAGCAGAATAATGGCACAGACTGAAGTATTAATGCCCAAGATGGGAGAAAGTGTTATCGAGGCTACCATCATTAAATGGACTAAGAATGAAGGTGATAAAGTAAAAGCTGATGAAACACTATTGGAAATAGCAACCGATAAGGTAGATTCTGAAATTCCGGCTCCTTCGGATGGCATATTGGTAAAAAAGCTTTGTAAAGAAGGCGATGTTATACCTGTTGGTAAGGCTATTGCAATAATCTCAACAGATGCTGTATCTGCCACGGTCCCTGTAAGTGCTCCGGTGGCTGAATCTAAGAAAGCCGCTCCTGTTTCTGCTCCTGTTCAGGCAACTTCTAAAGTAGAGACTAAAAAGGAACTGGCTGAACCTGTTTCAAGATTTTCAGATTCGGGAAGGTTTTACTCCCCGTTAGTCAGAAGTATTGCCCAAAAAGAAGGAATACCAGTTAATGAACTGGAAACAATACCCGGAAGCGGAAAAGCGGGAAGAGTTACTAAAAATGATATAATCTCATACTTGCCGGCACGGCAGGCCAATGGCAGTGCAGAAGTTGCCAAACCAATAGTGCAGGAAACAATAAACACTGCTAAAATAGAAGCACCTGCAAAACCAATGGTGGTAGGCGCGAATGATGAAATTATAGAAATGGACAGGATGAGGAAACTCATTGCTGACCACATGGTAATGTCTAAACGCGTATCACCGCACGTTACTTCTTATGTCGAAACGGATGTAACCAACCTGGTGCTATGGAGAGAAAAGATAAAAAAGGAATTTGAAAAGAAAGAAGGCGAAAAACTGACCTTCACCCCGCTATTTATCGAGGCGACCGTAAAAGCCCTGAAAGATTACCCAATGGTGAATGTATCGGTAGATGGCACCCGGATAATCCGCCATAAAGATATTCATATTGGAATGGCGGTTGCATTGCCAAGCGGTAACCTGATAGTGCCGGTTATTAAATATGCCGACAGGAACAGCCTGCTGGGTATTACTAAACAAGTGAATGATCTGGCAGGACGTGCGCGCATTAACAAATTAGTACCTGACGATACCAATGGAGGAACTTTTACCATTACCAACGTAGGCACATTTGGAAATATAATGGGAACCCCCATTATTAATCAGCCGCAGGCAGCTATTTTAGCCACAGGAATCATTAAAAAGAAACCGGTAGTTCTTGAAACATCTTCCGGGGATGTGATTGCTATCCGGCACATGATGTATCTCTCGTTATCCTATGACCATCGTGTGGTGGACGGTGCTTTGGGGGGTAGTTTCCTTAAAAGAGTGTCTGATTACCTGGAGCAATTCGATATTAACAGGAATACCTGGTAAAATCTGTCAGGGTTTAAAATTATTTACTTAGATCAGGTCGCAGGTATTTATTTTTTGTTATATTTGTCATTAGTACTCAATGGGAAATGACAAATTATACTATTTGCAGATTCTATAAAAGAGGAAAAATATCCTTTTTACTGGTAATTTTAACATTACTATCTTTTAAAAGTTTTGCCCAACCTTCAACGGGGAAGACCCCTCAGGAAAAACAATTGATCAGAAAGGCTGACGGACAATGGAGAAAGGCGCATTTTACAAAAGCCCTGTTTCTTTATCAAAAAGCCATTGCATTAAATCCTTCCAATAGCTATACCAATTTCCAGGTTGGGGCCATTTATTTTATTACTGATTCTATCAAGGTCAAATCATTACCTTATTTTAGAAATACTATAAAATATTCACTTCCTGTAGTGGACGATACTATAATTGATGCCTATTACTACATGGCGTATTGTTATATGCTGGAAGAAAAATACGACAGTTCTTCTATCTGTTTTAAAAAGTATAAAGGACATTTGGATGAAGTAAAAGGCAATAAAGAGGCTTTTGTAGAAATGAAGCGTAATCTGGATGTATGTAAAATGGCACCTGATATTCTTAAAAGAGCCCCTGATTCTACAGCGTATCTTATTAGTGGCAAAACACAACCAACCTATATTACCAATGTTGGCACTTCGGTCAATTCACCATTTTCAGAGTATTCCCAACTTTTATATGAGAGGGATTCTGTAATGGTCTTCACCTCACGGCGTCCTGAAAGCCAGAAAGGTAAAATAGATGAGCTTACCGGCAGGTATTATGAAGACACCTATATATCCAAAAAGGGTATTAATGGTTCCTGGTCTGTTCCTGCACCTTTTACCCAGGAACTGCATATTCCGCCTAAAAAACTAAATATGGCAACTGTAGCGGTGTCGAATGACGGCAATACGCTATACATATACAAAGGAGGCAGCATTCTACAATCGGGCAGGGCAAACGGAGCATGGAGTGCGCCTCAAAATTTAAACAAGAATATAAAAAATTTTAAAAGATATTATATACCTTCCATATTTGTTTCGGAAGATGGCTCAAGGTTATTATTGGTAAGTGATAAAAAGGGAGGACAAGGAGGTCGGGATATATACATGTGCATGAAAGATGCCTCGGGAAACTGGTCGGAACCTCAGAATCTCGGCCCGGTTATCAATACTTCCGAAGATGAAGACGCACCTTATCTTATGCCTGATAATAAAACTTTGTTTTTTTCTTCCAGGGGGCATGGTGGCCTGGGGGGCTATGATATTTTTGTGTCTCATTACGAAAATGGTGCCTGGTCGCAGCCACAGAACCTGGGAGCCCCTATTAATTCGCCTGCCGATGATATATATTTCTCCTATAAGGATGATGAAAAGAAGGGCTATTTTTCCTCTTCACGCATAAATGGTTCAGGTGATATGGATATTTATTATTTTGCCTTTACCTGCGATGATATTGATAATACAAGTTTAAAAGGTAGGGTTCTTGCAGGCATTACCAATCCGAAAGTTATTATACAAATGACCGATCTTTCATCTAAAGTAGTTTATCCTGCTGTACCCGTGAAAGTAGACGAAAACGGGAACTATTCTGTGAAACTTAAACCCGGACATAAGTATCATATGGGAATTACAAGCGAAGGGTATTTGCCATATAATATCGACTTTTCCTCCCCTCACCAGTGTAATGCTTTTAATCTATATCAAACTATAAGACTTTCCAGTGTTGATGATACAACTTCTACTCATGTGGGTCAAAATATGCTGGTAAAAAATGCATTCTACCGTTCTGCCATATCAGTTGGCAATAAAAATGCCAGAAACG
>DATHNK010000228.1:0-3247 GCA_035486075.1 Bacteroidia bacterium | reverse complement strand
CAAAATTAATAAGTAATTTGAAATGAGTGTTACATAGGGGCAGGAAGATTTCCTCCTTTTTTCATTTCCATAAACGATTGAAGAATTATAGCAGCGCTTACCATATCCACAGTGCCTTTATTTCTGCGGTCTTTCTTCTTTAATCCTCCATCTATCATGGTCTGAAACGCCATTTTAGAAGTGAATCGCTCATCTATCATGAATATTGGTACTTCAGGCTGTTTATTCTTTAGCTTTTTAACAAATTCATGAATAGCTGCTGCGCTTTGGGCAGGGGTGTTGTTAAGGTTTTTAGGATCGCCCACAACAATACATTCCACCTTTTCTTTTGTTAAATATTCGTTAAGAAAAATGAAAATTTGCTGCGTTTGTATCGTTGTTAATCCCGATGCAATTATCTGTTCAGTGTCTGTTACAGCAATGCCCGTGCGCTTAGTGCCATAATCTATTGCAAGTATCCTCTTCATTGAAATGCAAAGTTAACATAGGAGGTGAGACTGTAGGGACTGATTTTCTATCTTTGTCGGTATAATAGACAGGTATGAATAAAGAAATTGAACTTATAAATAGCATTTGGGAGAACCGGGAATTACTGAAAGATGCCAACTCGAAAAGTACCATTTTGGGTGCTATTGAAAAGCTGGATAAGGGAGAACTGCGTGTGGCAGAACCAGCCGGAGCAGACTGGAAAGTGAATGAATGGGTTAAGAAAGCCATCCTGCTTTATTTCATGATACAAACATCCCGAAAGATCGAAGCCGGGGAACTGGAATTTTTTGATAAAGTCCCCTTAAAGAAGGATTTTGAAGAAAAGGGTATCAGAGTTGTTCCGCATGGCATTGCCCGTTATGGCTCATACCTGGCTCCGGGTGTAATTATGATGCCTTCGTATGTGAATATTGGCGCTTATATAGATAGCGGGACTATGGTTGATACATGGGCTACTGTTGGTTCCTGCGCTCAAATTGGTAAGAATGTGCATTTAAGCGGTGGAGTTGGAATAGGCGGGGTGTTGGAACCCCCACAGGCTGCACCTGTAATTATTGAGGATAATTGCTTTGTCGGCTCCCGTTGCATAGTTGTGGAAGGGGTTAGAGTGGAAAAAGAAGCAGTGCTGGGCGCTAATGTGGTGCTTACCCAATCAACCAAAATTATTGATGTTAGCGGCGATTCCCCTATTGAATATAAAGGAATAGTTCCCTCAAGGTCGGTGGTGATCCCAGGTTCTTATGAAAAGAAATTTCCCGCGGGAAATTATCATGTTAACTGCGCTTTAATAATTGGCAAGCGCAAGGAAAGTACAGATACTAAAACATCTCTGAATGATGTATTAAGAGATTACCACGTACCTGTTTAAAAGATATGCTTTCATGAAAGTACCTCCCAAAAAAGATACTCTCCGGGCTTATAACAGATCAGGTAATGTTTTGCAATGGGCATTGCCTTTGGGAATAGCCTTGCTCACTTTTATTTGTTACCATTATTCTATTGGAAATGAATTTACCAATTGGGATGATGAGCGGTTTATCCCTCAAAATATCTTTATAAAGTCATTTTCTTCAGCCAACTTGAAAATGATGCTTTTTCATGATGTGACAATGGATTATTACAATCCCATTACTATACTTTCCTATGCTGTTAATTACCATTTCTCAGGAATTGCGCCTCAATCATACTATATAACCAACATAATAATTCACATTCTGAATTCCTGCCTGATGTTTTTCATGGTGCTTATGTTTTTAAAAGCAATGGAAAAAGCGGGGTATGGTATTTTTAAATGGAAGGAGTGGGTAGCTCTTTTCTGTACATTAGCTTATGCCATTCACCCCATGCACGTGGAATCCGTTTCCTGGGCGGCAGAAAGAAAGGATGTATTGTACGCTTTTTTCTATTTCTTAGGCATGATGGCGTATTTGAAATATGCCGAAGTGAAAAATATAAAATGGTTCTTATGGGTAATTGTTTGTTTTCTTCTTTCGCTTTTATCAAAGCCCATGGCTGTAGTATTTCCTTTTTCATTAGTGGCAATAGATATACTTTTAAAACGGGATAAGGCTTCTCCGCTAAGAAATGTAGTGTGGGAAAAAGTTCCCTTTATTCTTATTTCGGTTATATCAGCAATTTTCACATATATCGCTGCAAGGTCGTCGGGGGCAGTTCAGGAGCACCAGGTGTATAATTTTTTCCAGCGTTTTCTATTTGCTTCCTATGGCTTTTACATGTATATAGTTAAAGCATTTATTCCCATTCCTTTGAGCTCCTATTATCCATACCCCGATTTTACAGGGCCGACTGGAGCGCTGCCAATTCTTTTTTACTTGTCTCCATTAATCGCCTTGCTTGTTGCTGCCCTGCCTTTATATCTTTCTTACCATTCAGGGACCAATAGCTTCAGAGTTGTTTTATTTGGGATAATATTTTACTTTTTCAACATGATAATAGTCTCCCAGATTATAGGCTCCGGGCCTACTATGATGGCAGACAGGTATAGCTATATTTGTTATTTCGGGATATTCTTTCCGGTGACTTATTTTGTTTATCAGTTTATACAAAAGCGGGAACTGGGAAGGAAGATATCTACGATTGTATTGGCGCTTTATCTGGGTCTCTTTGCTTTCCTTTGTTACCAAAGAACTCTTGTCTGGCATAGTTCTGAAACACTCTGGTCGGATGTTGTAAAACAATATCCGCACCGGATCATTAAAGCCTACAATAATTTGGGTAATTATTATTTTGAACATGCTGACCTGGATAAAGCCTACGACAACTATATGGAGGCAATCGACCTGAAAACCGGAGACCCGCAAGTCTATTGTAATATGGGTAGCCTTATGGGTGCTAAAAAGGAATATAAAGTATCATTGTTTTATTATACTCAAGCTTTAAAAATTGACAGTAATGACGGGGTTACATATTTGAACCGTGCTATTACCTATTCCGCCATGGGAAGGTATGAACTGGCTATAAAAGATTACAGGCGTTCCTCCTACCTTAATCCTAACTCAGAGATATTGATGCGCAATATTGCATTTACTTATTTAAACGCTCATATATTCGATAGCGCTATTGTATACTATAACAAAGCTATCCAAATCAATCCCGACAATCCGGGTTATTATCATTACAGGGGGGTAGCCAAGTTTGATAAGGGGGATGTGCAGCCTGCCATGGATGATTTTATGAAGAACCTGCAAATTGCCCCTCATGATTCAGAATGTATGTTTTACATATCAATAGGATATAA
>DATHNK010000227.1:0-10025 GCA_035486075.1 Bacteroidia bacterium | reverse complement strand
ATAGCAGTAAATATTTTCTCTAAATCAAATTCTGTGACATCCTTATTTCTTAATTGTTCCATGATTTTTCTTTTGTGGTAAAGTTACTATAATTGCCCTACCTTTACATCTATGGAATCCCATTCTAATATCATCAAACGCTCCGCCCTCCGTCTCGGCTTCGATTTCTGCGGAATTTCGAAAGCGGAGTTTCTGGAAGAGGAAGCCCCTCACCTCGAAAAGTGGTTGGAGCTGGGCATGAATGGCAAGATGCAATACATGGAAAATTATTTTGATAAGCGCCTTGATCCGCGTAAATTGGTAGATGGGGCTAAGTCCGTTATATCACTTATGCTGAATTATTATCCCGCCTCCGCTAAAGCTACTGCGGGCGAAGCCTCTCCTAAAATCTCTAAATACGCATATGGAAAAGACTACCACTATGTAATTAAAGATAAGCTGAAAGAATTGTTGCAGGTAATGAATGAAGAGATTGGAGAAATACATGGCCGAGCGTTTGTAGATTCCGCGCCGGTACTGGATAGAGCCTGGGCAGCCAAAAGCGGTTTGGGCTGGATTGGAAAAAATGCGCAACTGATCCGTCCTAAATCGGGCTCTTTCTTTTTCCTGGCCGAATTGATTGTCGATATTGACCTGGAAACCGATGCCCCCATGAAAGACTATTGCGGCACCTGCACACGCTGTATGGATGCCTGCCCCACGCAAGCCATCATCGGGCCAAAAATTGTAGATGGCAGTAAGTGCATATCCTATTTCACTATTGAGTTGAAAGAAAATATGCCGGAGGAAATGAAAAGCAAATTAGATGGGTGGATATTTGGTTGTGATGTTTGCCAGGATGTATGCCCCTGGAACAGTTTCTCTCTGCCACACAAAACAAAGGAAATGCAACCTAATCCTGCAATCCTGAATATGACCAAGCAAGATTGGGAAGAAATTACGGAAGAAGTTTTTAAAAATACTTTTAAAGGCTCGCCCTTGCAGCGGGCAGGATTTGCGGGAATAAAAAGAAACTTGAGTTATCTCTCAACCTAAATTATTAAGGCTGTCCTTTTTCAGCGCTTCTCTTTTTAATGGCTGCTTTCCATTTATCCACACTTGGTTTTAATAAATAGCGGGTAATACCTGCCACAAAAGCTAAACCTGCACCTGCTAAAAAACTCAGTAAAAGCCTTTTTCCAATGGCAAGAGTTTGGAACTTTGCAAAAAATAAAATCGCTCCGAATAGAAGTGTGTCGAAAATAAAATCAGGCAGCCTGTTGGACTTTGCTCCAAATTCTGTACTGCTCCACCAACTGGATTTAAACATCATTATTTTTCCTGGTAAACTATAACTTAGTTACATGCCGGAAAGCTTCCATAATTTGTTCTCTGTATATATGTCCGAAGTTGGTTAAGCACCAAACTTTCAAGAGCGTTTTTTCATCGGGCTTTAACCATTTTAAAGTTTTGACCAATTCCTTATAGAACAAAGCCCTGTCAAAACTAACCTTTTCAAGGATTTTTTTACTCATTTCAAACATAGTCCGATCACTATTAGAGTACTAAAGTAGTAACTTTTCGTTACTTCACCAAACTTTTAATGTTAAATATCTTTATGGTCTGTTAATAAAAATACCTATTAAAACGTAACCGGTCAGTAAATCAGCGCAAAAAAATTCAAAAGCGATAGAAGTTTTTATAAACACCACCCAATTTTTAACTTAAATTAAGATTTAAAAATCACCACCCGCTTGCCAATACATCGGCAAGATGCATGGTTTTCACATTCAGATTTTGCTTTTTGATATAGCCATCCATGTGCAACAGGCAGGAGAGGTCGGTTGATATGAGGTATTGAGCTCCCGTTTCAACCGCATTTTTAACTTTATCGGAAACCATACCAACGGCAATAGGTTCAAACTTGGCGGAGAATGTGCCACCGAATCCACAGCACGATTCAGTGTCTTTCATTTCTTTCAGCTCCAGCATACGCACCTTGCTCAGCAAAGCCCGTGGTTCTTGCTTAATGTTGCATTCCCGCAAAGCGGCGCAGGAATCGTGATAGGTAGCGGTACCTTCCAGCGTGGCTCCGATATCGGATACCTTCAGCACGTTCACTAAAAAATCGCTGAACTCGTGAATATTTTTTGCCAGTTGCTTGTATTCGTTATGCAGGGCGGAGTTGTGAAACATCTCAGGGTAATAGTTCTTGATCATTCCCACACAGGACGCAGAAGGAGATACAATATACCGGTCATGCTGAAATTCCTTGATGAATTTTTCACCTACCTTTTTGGCATCGGCCCAGTAACCTGCATTAAAGGCCGGTTGGCCGCAACAAGTCTGTTCGGGGTTATAATTCACATCGCAGCCCACACGCTCCAAAACTTTAACCATGTTAAAGCCCGTTTGCGGATAAAGCTGGTCAACAAAGCAGGGAATAAATATATCTACAATCATACTGACTGCAAATGTATGTATGTGCAACCGTTATTGAAGAAATGAGTATAAAAAGTTTTAAACAGGTTGGAAAAATGGGTGAGATTGCTTCGTTCCTCGCAATGACCTTAGTGCTTTCAAAAGTAGCATCCGGAGCGGAAATGCGTCTTTGCGAGGAACGAAGCAATCTCTTAAATATTCTCGGAAAGAAATTCTGAAACCACCTCATAAAACTCCTTCGGCTTATCCGCGTGTATCCAGTGCCCGGCATCTGGTATGATTATAATTTTTGCATTGGCAAACATTTCATGTATCAGCCTGCTGTCGGCATTGAACATGTGATCGGACTTACCGCCTTTTACAAATAAAACAGGCATTTGTAATGGAGAAGAAGGCATAGGAGTAAGTTCGGCAACACGGGCAAGATTGGTTTTTAAAGCTTCGAGGTTAAACCTCCACGCCAACTTCTGAGCGTCATTCCAATAAAGGTTTTTTAGTAAAAACTGCATTGTTCCGAAGTCCTTAATATCATGAGCCAAAACTTCCTCCACTTCTTTGCGCGATTTCACTTCATCGAGATTTACCTTATCCAAAGCCTGAATAATATCGAGGTTAGTAACCGGATATTTTTTAGGGCTCATATCCACTACCACCATTTTTTCCACTCTTTCGGGGTGGTTCACGGCAAAGTGCATAACCGTTTTCCCACCCATGGAATGACCCATGACTATAGCCTTATCAATGTTCTCATCGTTCATCAACTCCAGCAGATCATCGCTCATTAGCTGATAGCTGTGTTCGGCACTGTGTGGCGAGCGCCCATGATTACGTTGGTCAACAAAGTAGACGGTATAATTCTCAGCAAACTGCTTGCCCAATGTCTGCCAGTTATCCGACGAACCGAATAATCCATGGAGGATAAATAGAGGCTTGCCGTTACCAAGTTTGCGAAAGAAGAGTTTCATTTTACAGCAGTTTCTGTAGATATAGTTTCACTGTTTTTTCAAGCCCCATATAAAGCGCATCTGATACCAAAGCATGGCCAATACTAATCTCATCTAAGTTAGGAATATGCTGGTGGAAATATTCCAAATTGTCTAAATTCAAATCATGTCCTGCATTTATTCCAAGTCCCAGTTCATGCGCTCTGATAGCCGCATTGCGATAGTGTTCAATAGCTTTTTCCGGTGATGAAGAATAATTTTTCGCGTAATCTTCCGTGTATAGTTCAATCCGGTCAGTTCCCGTATTAGCGGCTTCATCCATCTTTTTCAAATCCGTGTCAATAAATATAGATGTCCGTATCCCCGATTTATGCAAAACAGAAATTACTTCTTTCAAAAAATCCTTATGTTTTATAGTATCCCATCCAGCATTGGAAGTTAGCGCCTCCGGCGGATCAGGAACCAAGGTGACCTGGTCTGGTTTTACATCCGTAACCATTTGCATGAACTTATCATTAGGGTAACCTTCGATATTGAATTCCACCGGGAGTAAAGGCTTTAGCGCATATACATCCTTATACCGAATGTGCCGTTCATCGGGCCTTGGATGCACGGTAATGCCCTGTGCTCCGAAACGTACTATATCCAATGCCGCTTTAGTTACGTCAGGAAGATTACCTCCGCGTGAATTGCGGATGAGCGCTATCTTATTAATATTTACACTTAGTTTGGTCACAATGAAAATAGTTTATTGCAAAGCTACAGAAGTTTACTAAACCCTATTCCTTCACCGTATTGCTAATTTTCCCCATAAACAAAATGCCGCCAGTCGCATTATCACGAATTACAAATACGAATGGATGATCAGCAATAAATAAAGGAGTTCTTATGGGGGACATCATCATCTTCATAATAACCGCAGTAGCAGCCGCAGCCTCTGTGCCTTCATCATTTACTTCAATAAATGCTTTATGAATGACCTGGCTGATACAAAGCTGGTCGGTAGACATGCCTTTAAAATCTGCCAACCCGGGACTGAATGCATCAGGCATTCCCATGGCTGAAAGCGTTCCCGCCATTCTAAATTCAGCGGTAGTTTTAAATTTTGGCAGAGCAACTATTACTTTCCTGGTACCTGACATTAAAAAACCGGAAACGATCTTTGTATAAAAGGCATAGTCAATTTTGCTATTCATCTCTTCGATCCCATCTCTTTTTTTAGGCAAAAAAACAACCATTGATAACTTATCGCCGGAATATGGAAACTCAATTGCCTGCAAAACATTATCCTCATAGTATTTATAGTTAGCCGTAGTATGCATAAAATCTGCATTCACACTGCCTGTATTGTCCGCATAAAACTCACCCATTTTTGTAGAATCCTTTGAAAAAGCGATCTTCCATTTTCCCTTAAAATAAATAGCATCCACAAGTACCAGTTTTGTAGAAAGATCAAGGATACCGGGAGGTATCAGGTCCTTTATTTTTTTCTTCGTTCTCTGCTCAACCCAATAGTTTATCTGCAGCCTTGTATCTTCAATAGCCGCAGGAGGAGAGAACGCGACGTTATAAGATTCCGCTTTATAATCCGCAGCCTCAATTTCAGAGAAGGGCTTTAATAATTCAAAAGAATTCGCGATCCATAAAGAATTGGCAACACGTAAAGCAAGGTCTTTTCCTGTGTCGCTTTCAATTTTTTCCAAATACGTTTTATACGCCTTGTGAAATGCATTCTGATCTGAACTAAAATGCAGGGTGTGGCACATTTGCTTTTCTGTTTCATTCCTGGCGCCGGCATAGGTCATAGCTAATGCAGAAGAGATGCTGAATGGAGAAAAGAAAAGGTTTTCTTTGGTATCCTTTTTTAGTTCGCCATAAAGTTTAAAGGCAAATAAATTATTGCTGTCTGCAATACTAAATGGTTGCTGTGCGCTAAGCACATTGCACATTATTAAACCCGCTATTGCAGCCAATCCTGCTTTCATTTTCTTTGTTTAATAATTGAAAACATTATCTGATTTATTTACATTATGCTTTGCCTTTTGCACCTACTACCAACTCATAAATACTTTCTTTCTGCAAATATTTATTGGCCATCTCCATAAGTTGAGGAGCAGTAACTGTGCTTAAAGCCTTTACATAATTTTCATAATACGAATAATCCATATTGTGCAGCCAGATATGCTTGAACCTGTCAGCAAGCGCAAAAGGCCCGTCCATACTGCGCATAAAATTACCACGCAAATAACTTTTCACCAGTTGAAGCTCATCAGCAGGAACAGGTTCTTTACATAACCTATCGAGTTCTTTATAAATTTCAACCAGCGCTGCATCGCAAACCGTGCTTCCAACTTCGCTTCCAATATTAAAATAACCTGCATGTTGCAAAAATGTTACGGATGATGAAATTCCGTAGGTATATCCTTTGTCCTCCCGGATATTACTCATAAGGCGGGAACCAAAATAACCGCCCAGAATAGTGTTTAATATTTGAAACGGAATGGCATCCGGGTGTGTTTTGAGAAATAACAGCCTGCCCATTCGTATGGCAGATTGAACAGAATCTTTTTTGGGGCTGGGTATAAAGTTCACTTTTTCCTGTGCTGAATGAGGCACATAATCATGAACTGTAAATTCTGATTGGTGTCCGATAGTATCCTTTCCAAAATAATCGCTTATCTTATTCAGCAAAACATCATTCACCCTTCCCGCCGCTATAATGGCGCAATTTCCGGCAGTATAATATTTTTTGTGGAACGATTCCAGGTATTCTTTTTTCACTCCGTCATATTCTTCCAGGCGCGTCCTGTGCCCGTAAGGATGGGTATCCCCGAAAAGTAATTTCGGGAAATTCTTGGCAGCCACTACGCGTTCTTTTTGTTCATCCACTAAAAATCGTTGCTTGTTATTATGCAGATAAATCTCCAATTCGTTTTGCGGGAATGAAGGCTCTTTTATTAATTCTTCGAGTATAGGAAGAGCCTTATCCAAATGCTTACCCAGCGTATAAATTGTAACCGAAGCATAATCTTGCTGAACCGAAGTTTCAAGGAAAGAACCATAGTAATCGAGCAAAGAGGCAATTTCTTCCGAAGTATGCTTTTTAGTTCCTTCTTCCAGCATGGCATTGGTACTTCCCGCCACCAGCGGCACATTCTGCTCTCTTGAACCCGCACGGAAAATTACTTCTATCTTAATTACATCCTGTGTGCCTGCATTTACATAGTAAACAGGAATTCCATTGGGGAGTGTATAGCTTTGCGCCTGTATAATATCTATCTTGCTTTCTAAAGCAAGCGCCGGCATGGTTTTTCTATCTAGCATGGTTTTAGTTGGCATTGGATTTTGATTTTGAACGGTAATATAGCGTAGAACAATTGGACTCTTTCAGCACACTGATGGACTCATCCAGGATATCCTTTTCAGAAACAGCAAAAAATTTCTCAACTTCTTTATTAGCATTTTGCGCATCTCCAAGCAATTCAAAAAACGAAAGATTCATCGCTTTGTTCAGAATGCTTATCTCTGCAAAAATATGCTGTGCTTCTGTTTTATTTTTGGCTTTTTCAAGTTCATCTTTTTGAACTTCAGCGCGTACTATTTTCTCTAATTCCTTTTGTATAGCGGCATCGGCTTGCTCCAGCGTAACTCCATCGAGCAACTTGCCCGTTACAATAAATATTCCCGGGTCGAGCGATTCATAGGTAAACGCATTTATCTCGCTGAATAGTTTTTGATTTTTCACCAATTCCACATATAAACGTGATGCATTGCCATCGGTGAGAATATCAGCAAGCAACTCCATTATGTAGAAACTTTTATCGGCCCGCTTACCCATGTGATAAAGCTTGTAGATAGCACTTGCAGGAACATCTCTTTCCAATACTAACATCCGGGATTCGGTTTGTGGTGGCTCGACCGGGAGATTACGCTTAGGCGGATTTCCCATAGGAATTGGAGCAAACCATTTTTCGCAAAGCCTTTTTACTTCCTCGACAGTTATATTTCCGGTGACGCAAAGTATGGCATTATTGGGACAATAAAACCGTTTGAAAAAAGCTTTCACATCCTCCATCACAGCATATTTGATGTGGTCGATATTTTTACCAATAGTGGGCCACAAATACGGATGCACTTTATATGCGAGTTTAGGAATTTCCAACCAGATATCGCCGTACGGTTGGTTGAGATAGCTCTGTTTGAACTCCTCAATCACCACATTGCGCTGCACTTCCAGGCTTTTTTCGGAAAATGCGAGGCTCAGCATCCGATCTGATTCCAACCAGAAAGCTACTTCCAGATTTACCGCAGGCAGCGTGAGATAATAGTTGGTAATATCATTGGAGGTGAATGCGTTATTCTCGCCACCGGCTTGCTGTAGCACATTATCATAATCCGGAATATTTACCGAACCACCAAACATCAAATGTTCGAAAAGGTGCGCGAAACCTGTACGTTCAGAATCCTCATCGCGTGCGCCCACATCATACAAAATATTTACACAAGCCATCGGTGTAGATGTGTCGCGGTGTACAATTACTTTTAATCCGTTAGCTAAAGTGAATCTTTCAAAATCTATCATAGTTTTATTAAAAATTGGAACGCTGATAACGCGGATTGCTTAAGATTAAATAAGATTTAAATCCGTGTATTATCATAAGCAATCCGCGTCATCTGCGTTCCAATGTATTTGTTATTTAGGTATATCATATTGTCCTGCTTCTGCAATCGCCGCATGAAACTCTTCCATTATTTCTTTTACTATTACACTCACAGGTTGTATTTCTTTTACTGCCGCCGCTATCTGTCCTATTTCCAATTCGCCTTCTGTCATATCACCTTCAAACATGCCATGCTTGGCGCGTGCTCTGCCTAAGAGTTCTTTCAGTTCTTCTGTAGATGCGCCGCGGTCTTCAGCTTCCTGCACTTTTTTATAAAATTCATTTTTCAGGATTCGCACCGGTACCAGTTTCTTCAACGTAAGGACGGTATCGCCTTCATTTGACTCTATGATCTGCTTTTTAAAATTCGGATGAATGGATGCTTCTTCCGATGCTGCAAAACGGGTTCCAATCTGCACGCCGTCGGCTCCCAGAGCCATAGCTGCCAACATAGAGCGTCCGCTGGCAATACCTCCGGCAGCAATAAGCGGTATCCTGATTTCTTTTTTCACCAAAGGGATAAGAACCATAGTTGCTGTTTCTTCCCGTCCGTTATGCCCACCTGCTTCAAAGCCTTCGGCGACAACTGCATCAACTCCGGCATCTTGGGCTTTCAGGGCGAATTTGGTACTACCAACTACATGGACAGTTGTTATTCCATGTTCTTTTAGAAAGGGAGTCCATGATTTGGGATTGCCTGCTGAGACAAATACAATCTTCACCCCTTCCTCGACAATAATATTCATAACAATATCTATATCGGGATATAGCAATGGCACATTTACGCCAAAAGGTTTGTCGGTGGCTTTTTTACATTTTTGAATATGCTCCCGAAGCACATCCGGATACATACTTGCAGCGCCAATAAGCCCCAGGCAACCACTATTAGAAGCAGCCGAAGCCAAACGCCAGCCGCTGGTCCACAGCATACCCGCTTGTATGATGGGATACTTGATATTGAATAGGCTTGTAATGCGGTTCATTGGACGCGAAGATAATTATAATAGGAATAATGAAATTGAGGCATAGGGATTTATTATATTTGTAGTACGATATAAAGCATATTAAGATTCTCTATAATTTCAAAAGCTATTTATATTATGAAAACAATAAAAGTTAGAATTTCAACTACCCACCGTGACCTAGACAATGATAAATTTACAGTTGGCTGTTTAGAGGACATGGCTGAACAGATTAATACTGGAATATTACCGTATACAGTAGAACATGATCCAAGGAATCCACCAATTGGACGGATGATCGAGGCCCAAGTAAATCTACTTGATGATGGAGAATATGGACTTGATGGTACCGTCGAGCTATTTGATGGTGACTTTTCAACATTGACAAATACTGGGGAAAGAGAGATTCCAATTAGAAAATATGAAAGTGGAATACTGAAACTTGTAATTGATAGAGGCTTTAAAGATGAAAAGAATAAAAGGGATTTAGAAGAACTTGTGCAAATTCTTCAAGACGTAAATATTGAAGAAGAAATGAAAAAATCTGTTGATCCAATTCAAGTACTTATCATTGGTAGTGGGTTTATCCTTACAAGCATAGCTACTGGTTTCTTAGGCCAAATTGGAGCAGATAAGTATCTTGCATTGAAGAAAAAATTATCCAAAATATATGAAGAAACGCCTAATGTAAGGGTAGAAAAAATTTTAATATTTGCAGCTACAATTACCCACGAAAATAAAAGTATTAATGTTGAAGTACAGTTTACAAACCCAACTCCTGATGATATTGATAAATTTTTTGATGAAGGGATTAAGGAACTCGACCAAATATTACCCCAACATTTTAAACAAGACTATGGATTTGCTAGGATTGTCTTTGAGTATAAATCGGGAAATCTAAAAATAAAGTTTGCTGTTTTAAAAAATGGAGTTCCACTTTTTCCTAATGAGCCAGTATCCTAAAGATGTTATAGTAATCCTCTTTGGCATCCTCTTTGCCACCGGAATTATTTTCCGAAAATTAATACTCTAAAGGT
>DATHNK010000226.1:0-3874 GCA_035486075.1 Bacteroidia bacterium | reverse complement strand
TGGTGGCTTTCCGCATGTTGCCGGAGGTGGTTTGGAAGATGCCTCTCAAAGGAACTATTAATCTTCATGCCTCTTGGTTACCTCAATATAGGGGTGCGGCACCTATCAACTGGGCTATTATTAATGGGGATAATGCAACTGGAGTAACAACTTTCTATATAAACGAACATATTGATAAGGGTAATATTATATTTAGGAGAGAGGTTTTGATTACTGAGTCTGATAATGCTGGGGTTTTACACGACAAATTAATGGAACGGGGCGCATCTTTGCTTGTAGATACTTTGGATTATATTGCTAATAAAGATGGACAACCACACCCAGTTTTAATTCAAGAGTATATTCCAATTAACGACATTAAGCCCGCCCCAAAAATATTTAAACAGGATTGTCTTATCAACTGGAACAAGCCTGCCGAGCAGGTGCGTAACTTTATTAGGGGATTAAGCCCTTATCCTGCGGCATGGACGGTATTGCAGAACAAAGAGGGTAAGAAGCTTACCTTGAAAATATATGCTTCAAAAGTAAGCGCGGATATAAAGTTAGCACCTGGTGAACTGAGGGTGGCGGGCACTATACATATATATATAGGATGCAGCGATGCCGCTTTAGAGATTACGGAATTGCAGTTGGAAGGCCGTAAAACCATGCCTGTAGCTGATTTTCTAAGGGGTTTCAGGCTGGAGGAGGAAGGATGGAATATTGTTATTTGATAAAAACGTCCTGAAAAATCCCTTGTTTAATGCCCTTTTTGGGGTGAGTTATTAACAAAGCACCCCATTTATCAACAATTTTGGGGTAATTTAGCTTGGAAAGGTGCGTGTGTATTGAGAATAAATAATATATTCGCATTCGTATTAACCAATTAAATTTATACAAAATGAACAAAGCAGAATTAATCGATGCCATTTCAGGTGAGGCGAAAATCACCAAAGCTGATGCTGCACGTGCAGTTGATGGATTTATCACTTCAGCAACCAAAGCTCTCAAGAAAGGCGACAGAATCGCTCTTGTAGGTTTCGGTTCCTTTTCAGTAGCAAAAAGAGCTGCCCGTAATGGACGTAATCCACAAACCGGAAAAGCTATCAAGATCGCTGCTAAGAAAGTAGTAAAATTCAAAGCTGGCGCTGAGTTAGCATCTAAAGTAAAGTAATTTACTTTTTTTGAAAAAATAAAAGAGTCTCTCTTCGGAGGGACTTTTTTATTTTTGGGAAGTTGCTTTTTCGATTACTGTATTTTTTTGTTGTAAGTATTTCCGAATTTTATGAGATTGCTTCGCAGAGCCTCGCAATGACGAACATAGCGTTACTACGTCATTGCGAGGAACGAAGCAATCTTGCCCCAAATAGAAGGTAATTAAGGAACCTCCATATTTTATATTTTATTTAATTTTGAATCCTATGAGCAAAAAATCAGTTCTTACATTCGACCCCGATGCGCCTGCTGCTGTAGGTACTTTATTCGGATTACCATACACTGTTGATAATGCGCGTGTGGTTGCACTCCCTGTTCCATGGGATGTTACAGTATCTTATCAAGCCGGTGCCTCCAAAGGCCCGGAGGCTATATTAAATGCTTCCTGCCAGGTTGACTTGTTTGATGAAAATATTGTGGATGCCTGGAAAACAGGTATTGCCATGGATGAATTTCCCAAGGGAATGGATAAAAAGAATTCAGCCCTGCGTAAAAAGGCGGAGGTTTATTTAGATGCTTTTGTAGAAGGGAAGGGCGACACCAGGCCTATGCTGAAAATACGCGATGAAGTTAATAAGGGGTGCGATGACTTGCGTAAATCGGTTAAGGAAAGGTCACTTTATTTCCTGAAAAAGAATAAAATTGTTGCCCTGGTAGGAGGCGACCATAGTACCCCGCTGGGCCTTATGCAGGCGGTTTCAGAGCGATATAAGTCATTTGGCATACTGCATATTGATGCGCACTGCGATTTGAGGGATGCCTACGAAGGCTTTACCTACTCGCATGCATCCATAATGTTCAATGCGTTGAAAATTAAAAACCTCGAAAGGCTTGTGCAGGTGGGCATACGCGATTTTTCGCAAGGAGAGAAAAAAGTGATTGATGACTCTAAGGTCAGGGTGCGCTTGTTCTCCGATAAATCTATGAAAGATAAAATGTATGAAGGCGCTACCTGGAAACAAATTACAAAAAACATAGTTGACCAGCTTCCTCGGAATGTTTATCTTAGTTTTGATATTGATGGCTTAGACCCTAAGTTATGCCACAACACCGGAACACCCGTTCCCGGAGGGCTGGAATTCCATCAGGCAGTGTACCTTATTGAAAAAGTGGTTGAGTCGGGAAGAAAGATAATTTCTTTTGATATTAATGAAGTGGCCCCGGGCGATGATGCCCGTCCGAACGGAAATTCATCCGGGCGGGAATGGGATGCTAATGTGGGAGCCAGGCTTCTTTACAAAATTTCGAATCTGGCGGCGTTGAGTAGTTAGGAAATACAGATCAGATAACATGACTTTGTCATTCTGAACGAAGTGAAGAATCTCTGTTGATGCGGAGATCCTTCGTTCCTCAGGATGACAAAGGCACTTACTTAAGTATTTGGTTGGTGAAAAAATGCCTGAAGCAAAATAAGTACAGGCTTATCGAAACTGTCAAATCAATAATTAATAGAATCCGTAGATGTTTTTCTGATGTTGTTTTTAAAACTATAAAACTGGTTATTCCCCTTAAAAGAATTGTAATAATAAGGAAAGATAAAACCAGCAGCGAACTTGGGTTCCACTTCAGGGCATCATCAAAATGAAACAGGATGGCCTGGTGAATACCTCTTGTCAGTCCGCAGCCAATGCAGGGATGCCCTGTTGCTTTCAGCACCTGGCACTGCACGGCATAATCGCCAAATAAGGTGTAGATACCGAAATAAAAAATAATTGCCGCTAAGGTAGCGGCAATTATTTTATTGAAAAGCAGATAACTGCTTCGCATTATTTTACATTCTTGAGCGAATCACTCAGGTCGTTAAGTTTTTGCATAGTGGAGTCCAGAGCACCTTCAATTTGTTTGTATCTCCAGTATCCTACACCAATAGAAGCAACGGAAATAACCAGCCCTATAATAGCCATCATTTTAGAAGCTTTGGCGCTATTAGCCATTACAAGTGCAATTATGCTCAGGATAGCAGCTACTACCCCTGAATACATTGCATACATCCCAAGGCAAGGAATGAAGGCAAATAAAATGCTTAAGCCGCCAAGTACTACGGAGATGATGCCCATTACTTTCCAGCCTCCTGATTTTGGAGCCGGTGTTGGTGTTGTGTTTTCCATGTTGTTTTTGTTTTAGTTGTTTTTAATTTGGGGTACGAAAATTTAATAGTTGGTCAAATGTAACATACTTTTATTTACGGCAAACTATTGTTATGTTAAATTTTTATTCACATGTTATACATTTATGTTGGTAACGCTTGATACTTAAATTGTAGCGAGGGCATAATATAAGTTTCGGTTCTGAGAAATATTAAGAATTGTATATTTACAAAATAATTCTGTTAAAAGCAGTATTATGAAGAAGTAGAGAACTAAAAAAAATAATTATGAAAGGAAAAAAGATACTTTTTTTAATTTTTGCATTGCTACATTCGGCCTACAGCTTTACCCAAATATGGTCTCCGGTAGGGAATGAGATAAGAAGCGATTTTGGCATACTTACCGAAACCGTTTACAACGGAGAATTATACGCCGGCGGATGGTTTTACTCATTCGGGGATGTAGCGACCAATAATATGGCCAGGTGGAATGGCACAAATTGGGACAGTGTAGGTTCCGGGCTTACGGGCGGGCAAAATTATGTGGCCGCTCTATGCGTTTATAATAGTAAATTATATGCTTGTGGCGCTTTT
>DATHNK010000225.1:0-3748 GCA_035486075.1 Bacteroidia bacterium | reverse complement strand
AAACAGAATAGATTTTATGGAGCAACCTGTTTACAATTTAACATCAAAAGAAAATATGAGGGTTACCCATATAGAATTTAAAGACGATAAGGAAAGCAGCTTAAACTTAATGTACCTGCAAAAAGGCATTAGCTGGTTCCCGACCTATTTGGTTGACCTGGGGCCAGATAATAAAGCCACCCTTACGCTGACGGCTAACGTAATGAACGATGCCGAGGATTTGGATAATGCTGATGTGAGCCTTGTAGTAGGCGTTCCAAACTTTAAATATTCCAATATCCTTTCACCTCTTACTTCATCACAGGCGGTAACAGAATTTATAGCTGAGCTCAATTATCAAGTTTTAGCCGGAACCTCTCTTTCGACTGGCATAATGTCTAATATGGCTCAACAGACTGTTAACTATAATTCACCGGAAAAGAATGATGAAATGAATGACTTCGAAAAGCCGGGAGAGCAGTTTGATCTGGGCGGTACTGTGCAGGAAGATTTGTTTTTTTATCGGCTCAATGATATTAGTCTCAAAAAAGGCGGGAGAGGGTTTTATACTGTTCTTAAAGAAGAAGTTCCATTCAGGCATATATACGAAACGGAATTAAATACAAATGCTCAACAGGATGGATATTATAATAGTAATGGTGGAGATAGTTTTGATAATAGCACACAAAATACGAACAAGGTCTATCATTCCATTGAACTTGAAAATACTTCAAAGCTACCATGGACAACAGGGAGCGCCATGGTTGTAAAACCTGTTGATGGTAATCCGGGCCCGCTGAGCCAGGATATGCTTACTTATACGCCCATGAAGGCCAAAGTATGTGTTAAAATTACAGAGGCTCCGGACATACAAGTGAAGGATGCTGAAGTGGAGACTACAAGGGAAGAAAGAAAAAAGATAGTTCAGAAAATAGCGTATGACCTTATTTCTGTAGATGCAAATATTACGGTTAAGAATTACAAGAACGAAGATATTGACCTTACAGTTAGGCGCACAATAAATGGCGATCTTCAGTCATGCTCAACTGACTGGACCAGTAAAAAAATAGTGAATTTATATCGTAGCGCTAACATTACGAACAATGTTAAATGGGATATCCATTTAAAAGCCGGGGAAGAAAAGAAAATTACCTATAAATACCAAGTGTATGTTGCGCGATAATTTTCCGGACCGAATACAAAGTATTTATTAATTTATTTAGGAACGGTTTAAGAATAGTGCATAACAATGAACCGGGAGTATTTCATTTATCTACACACAAAAATTGTACATTAGACGATTCAATTTTACGGAAATAATTTCATGAAGACAATGCGCTGTTTTGGCTGTTATATAACATTCCTGTTTTTTATTTTAATGAATTTTCAACTTCAAGGACAAAAACAAGTTCCCTTTGTGAACTCAATTGACTCCATTAAACTAGGCACTTATTATGCTGATACCGGCGCGTATTTAAATGCTTGCAAGCTATATGAAACTGTTTCTCCTAACGACACCAACTATGCACTCGCTCTTTTAGAGGATGGTATAGCAAAAGAGGCCTTGGAACAAGACAGTGATGCTATAAATGTGATACGCAAAGGGCTGGCACAGGAGAGTGAGTATGCCCCCGATTTTTATAATACGCTGGCCACGGTTTACCTGGATGAAGGCAATTATTCAGATGCGATAAAACTATTGAAAGATACGGTGTTGCCTAAATATCCGAATGTATATGGCTTATACTACACGCTTGGTTTGGCACAATATAAAATGCATAAATATGAAGATGCAATAAATTCTTTTGAAAAATCTATTGACCTAGATTTGTATGACCCTCTCAGTCATTATTATCTTGGTAGATGTTGTTTGGAGCAGGGGCGAGTAGTGCCTGCCCTGTTGTCCCTCCAATTTTACCTGGTAATGCAACCATTAACAAGCCGCTCATACACAGCAATTGGATTAATTGAACAAATTACTGGGAACAAATACGAGTTTAATAAATCATATTTAGTAGA
This sequence comes from Bacteroidia bacterium, assembly GCA_035486075.1. Taxonomy (GTDB): domain Bacteria; phylum Bacteroidota; class Bacteroidia; order JABEUT01; family JABEUT01; genus JABEUT01. The sequence continues at coordinate 1,750 of DATHNK010000225.1, read as the reverse complement.
TCCTGCAGTATATCACGACAGTGGTTTTACCGAGCTGGATCTGCTGATACGTTCGAAAATAGCTATGAATCCACAGTACAAGGCTACAACAAAGATCAATTTTAATTTTGTAAAGCAAATACAACTTTTTATGGAGCAGCTCAAATATGTTCCTAATACCGGAAATTTCTGGATGGACAAGTATGTGCCTTTCTTCGCAGCTGTGCAGCAAAAAAATTACCTGGAACCCTACCTGTATTTTATTATGTCATCGGTTAATGATCCAAATCTTCAGAGCGCAATTACAAAAAACAAGAAACAAATTAATGGATTTGCTAAATGGGCAGAGGCTGTTTTAAATGCTGATAGACGTAAAAGAGATATTGAAGTGGATGGAAATAAAATAACTGCTACTTGCAATTATTATGATAATAATATGATTGAATCGATGGGAGCGGAAACTATATCGGGCAAACCTACCGGGCAATGGACCTATTATTACAGGCATAACGGAATAGTGTATAGTACCGGAAAATATAACGACAATGGTGAACGTGTAGGTAGATGGCAATGGTTTTACACTTCCGGAAAATTGAAAGAATCAACGAATTTTAGTAATGGCAAAAAGGAAGGAGTAGCTGAATTATGGTATGAAAATGGAGCGCCGAAATCGAAATACACTTTTCATAATAACCTGTTTGACGGGGATTGCTGGGAATATAATATTTCAGGTATACTCACCGCCCGTTTAAATTATAAAGAAGATAAGCTGAATGGTTCCGCTACATATTATTATAACGACGGCAAGTTGCATTTTCAGGGCAATTATATAAATGGAAATATTGATGGAGAACTGAAGGAATATTATGTTACAGGGCAATTGAAGTCAGTAAAAAGAGTCGAAAATAATGTGAAGGACGGAGCCTACAGCTCCTATTGGCCAAATGGTAAAGTGCAGGACTCAGGAGAATATAAAAACGATAATCAAGTAGGAGTGAGAAAAATATTTTTTCAGGATGGCGGGCTTGATAAAATAGGCAGCTATAATTTGAAAGGAGAGCCGGAAGGCGTATGGATATTCTATTACCGGAGTGGCAAAAAAGCCGAAGTTGAAATCTATAATAAGAATGGGAACATTGACGGGCCTGATAGTGTTTTTGATAAGGATGGAGTAGTTTATGAAATTCTCAACTATAAAGATGGAACAATTGAAAGCTACATATTTAAAGATAAGGCCGGCAATATTGTTACTGAAGGTAAAATAAATGGAAAGAACCTTATGATAACAGGATGTGATGCTGACGGAGTTAAGAGATCTGAAGGTAGTTATGTGGCAAACAAAAAGGATGGAGAATGGAAATATTATAATTTTTATGGAGAATTGATTGCAATAGAAAACTATTCGGATGATAAATTAAATGGGGTCAGTTTGAACTACTTTTCAGAAGGAAAAGTGAAGGATTCCGTTAAATATTCAAATGGACTGAAAGAGGGATATTGTATAAGCTATCACATAAATGGAGCTATGGATATGCAAGGCTGGTATGTTGACGGAGAGAAGCAGGGGGATTGGTATTACTACGATTTAAAAGGAAATATAATAAAGCATAATTATTATATAAATGGGGACGTGCATGGTGATGCTGATTTTTTTGAATCTAATGGTTCACTTTCAGAACAAAATATTTATCACTATGGATACCTGGATAAAATAATTGATTACGATTCTTCAGGGAAAGTAAGGTATAGGTATGTATCCGATAAAGGTACC
>DATHNK010000224.1:0-3443 GCA_035486075.1 Bacteroidia bacterium | reverse complement strand
CTGTGGACAGGCTGATGCAGGCAGTAGCGTTGTATAAAGACGGCAAAGTGAGAAGGATATTTATAAGCGGAGGCTCCGGCAGCATATTGGAAAAGAATGTGCTGGAAGGAGCCATTTTACACGATTATCTTATCAAATTAGGAATTCCTGATTCATCTATAGTGGTGGAAAAATATTCGAAGAACACACATGAGAATGCCTTGTTTTCGAAACCTATATTAGACAGCCTGAATAAAAATGGGCGGTTTATCCTGGTTACCTCGGCATTCCACATGCCACGGGCTATGCGGTGTTTTAAAAAAGTGGGTATAAATGTTACCCCTTTCAGCGCCGACAGGTATTCCGGCCCTCGGAAATTTGTGTTCGATTATATGTTCTTTCCCGCTACGGGAGCATTAGACGAATGGAACGTGTTGCTGCATGAATGGATTGGAATGGCGATGTATAAAATGGCGGGTTATATTTGAGAGTGAAGAATAAATAGTTAAAAGTAGAGTTATTTGTATTGAAATCTGATTCAATATAAAAAAACCATGATAAAAAACATATCCCTTCTCCTCTTGGTTTTGTTCATCTATTCTTGCAAGAATAGCGATATAAAAACAACCTATCATAAAGATGATGTAACAATTATAAGCGCTAAAATTCCGGACACTCAAGATTCACTTAGGACATATTACAATAAATCGGGTAAAGTTATGGCTTGGGATATTTGCAAAAAAGGTGCAAAACAAACGCAAAGCGAATACCATTTTTCAACAACCGGAGATATTGATTCTATGGTGTATTACAAAAATGGTAAAAAGCAGAATTGTTCAATATATTTTGATGACAGCTTAAAAATTAAAAATATTATTAATTTTAGACAAGGTGGTGAATCATTTAATGTTACATTCAATGGCAATGGCATTAGTGACCAGGTTGCGCCAGAACGTTTGATAATTAAAAAGGCTGACCCTTTTATAACAATTGACCCTGTGGCTGATACAATTACTCTGGGAGAAACTTATTCAGTAAGAGTTGTGCTAAATTTCCCTATTAAAGGATTTGAATGTGAAATTCGTTATCTTGTGAATTCCCCTTATTATTATCATGTTTCCAATGAACCAGATGTCATATTCACTGAAACCCCCACTGATACTGGTGTACATACCTATAGAATAAGTGTGATTAACCGCCCCCCAAACAACCAACGGGTAGTCGGATACGATGCAAAACACTTTTTCTATGCAGGCTTTAAAGTGAACTATTATGTTAAGCCTAAAAACTAATAATCTAACTTAAAGCTAAAAACTACCCCATACGTCTTAATCTTCAAATTACAGAATTAGTTTATCTTAGCATTTCCCCTTTTATACGTTTATGAATATTGGAATAGTATGTTACCCTACCTTTGGCGGAAGTGGTGTAGTGGCCACTGAACTTGGCAAAGCGCTCGCCGCAGAAGGTCATAAAGTTCATTTCATCAGTTACGACCAGCCTGTAAGGCTGAATGTATTTACAAATAACCTATTCTATCACGAGGTAACGGTTTCCAACTATCCGCTGTTTGATTACCCGCCTTATGAATTGGCCCTTGCCAATAAAATAGTAGAAGTCGCCAAGTACGAAAAATTGGATGTATTGCATGTGCACTATGCCGTACCCCATGCGGCGGCGGCTTATATGGCGCAACAAATTCTGGCGGATGAAAATATACGTTTACCATTTATAACCACTCTTCACGGTACGGATATAACGCTTGTTGGTAAAGATGCCAGTTTTGAAGCTGCCATTTCATTTGTAATTAACCGGTCTGATGCGGTTACCTCTGTTTCTGAAAGCCTGAAAGAAGATACTTATAAATATTTCAAACGGGTAAAAAGAGAAATAAATGTAATTCCTAATTTTATATGCCCGGAAGATTATATTTTTCCAAATTCACCCGAAATACGCAAGAAGTATGCAGGAGATGATGAAAAGATATTAATGCACGTGTCTAATTTCCGGAAAGTGAAACGGGTAGAAGACGTTTTAAGAACCTTTGATATAGTCCGTAAGAAAATACCTGCAAGGCTTATCCTTATTGGTGATGGCCCTGAACGCAGCAATATTGAAAAACTTTGCCGTGAACTGGATACCTGTTCCCAGATTACCTCGTTAGGAAAGGTTAGTGAACCGGGAAGTTTCCTGAGTATCGCCGACCTTTTTGTTCTGCCATCGGAAACAGAAAGCTTCGGACTTGCCGCACTGGAGGCTATGGCAGCCGGAGTTCCTGTCATATCTACTAATACAGGCGGACTACCGGAGATCAACAAACAAGGGTTTTCAGGTATGCTGAGTGATGTAGGCGATGTGGAAGATATGGCTAAAAATGCCATTTATATATTGGAAGATGAAGCCAGGCTTGGAAAATTCAAGCACAATGCCCAATTGCAGGCGCAGAAGTTCGATATTGTTAAAATATTGCCGATTTACGAAGATTTGTACAGAAGGCTGGCACAGAAATAAAAATAGTAATTTACCCGAAATAAAATACAATGAAATCCTGGAAATTACTTTTTATAGTATTTTTATTAATTACTAGTAAACCTTCATGGGCTCAGACAGATACTATTCCATGGAGTGATAATGTAAAACTTACCTGGACTGATTTTAAAGGAGTTCCTGATAAAACAAGCCCTTTCTTTGCTTATACCAGCTACTCCATGAATATTAGTTACAGTTATACTGTAGGCATAATAAACGTCCGTTTGGGCTGTTATTTCGAGGGGGATAAATCGTGGGTGAAAAAGGACAAAGAAAAAGATTCCCTGCTGATGCATGAAAAAGGGCATTTTGCCATTGCTGAAATATTTGCCCGCAAAGCAAGGAAATCGATTACTGATACTGTAGTTACTAAATCGAATATCAATGAAGTAATTAAAGCAATTTACAACAAGGCTTCAATAGACTGCAGCAGCTATCAGGCGCAGTATGATAATGAAACCAAACATTCTGTAATCTATGCCAAACAAGTTGAATGGCTGAAAAAAATTTATTCGGAATTAAATAGCCTTAAAGCTTATTCAAATACAGTAGTGACGAAAAATATTCAGTAACTCAAGAGCCTACTTCTTCCAGCCTTCAGGATTTTTCATCCAGTCATCTAAAGATTTTAAATCTTTTTCAGTAACATAGTTTGTTTCAGCTGCACGTTCCACTAATGTCGGGTAATCGCAGAGTGAAACACAGGTTAGCTTGGCTTTTTTGAAGTTTTCTTCTGAAACCTTCAGATTATAGTTGAATATGGATGCAACCCCTTTCACCATGCACTTTTCTTTTCTAAGGGCTTCTACGGCCTTAATAGTGCTGCCTCCTGTGGATACCAGATCTTCTATTACCACAACTGATTGCCCGGCACTTATCTCACCTTCTATCAGGTTTCCCGCACCGTGCTTCTTTGCTTCACTGCGTACATATAC
>DATHNK010000223.1:0-3186 GCA_035486075.1 Bacteroidia bacterium | reverse complement strand
GTTTGTTCATTGCCGGCAGGGAATTTACAAACAACATTTTCTTCCTATTTGGATTCATTAAAAGGCAATATTCCCGCGAACGATCTGCATTATGAGGAAACTACTATTCATTCGGTAAAGATTGACGAAGAAAATTCACTTTATTATACCATCAGTAATGGAATTTTTATTTGCTCCTACGGTTCCGCGCTTATAAAAGAATCGCTTCGCCAGTTGGAATCGGGTATTTCACTTATGGATAACGCTTATTTCACCAAAGTACTGAATGCTTCAGGCGGACAGCCTTTAGCTAATTTATTCATCAATTTCCAGACTGTTTCAAACATTGCATCCCATCTTGCAAACAAAACTTTCCTGCCAACATTAAACTCGATACAAGATTTGGGACAATGGATGGAACTTGATGTTACCATCAATCCTGATGAACTTATAATGACAGGTTTTACTGACTGCGATAGTACCGGAAGCCAGTTTCTAAATCAATTCCAAAAGCAATCTTCACGGGAAATTAAAGCAGCCACTGTTGCCCCGGCCAATACGGCTGTAATGGTTTGCCATGAATTCAGCGACTATAGTACATTCCATAAAGATTACCTCCAATACTTAGGCGCACATAATAGAAACAGGAACCGGGAGGAGTGGATCAACAGGGTACAACAAAATTATGGAATGAATATTGAAAAATATTTTTATCCCTGGATAAATAATGAAATTGCCCAGGTAATAACGGAGCCATCCGACAGCACATTGATAAATGATACCTATGTTTTAATAGAAGCAAACGATATTAAAGAGGCGCTGCACAGGCTCACCGTTTTATCGGATACCATAGCCTCACGGAAAGAAATAAAAGTCATCGATTCTGTTTATATGAATCATGCTATTCATAACCTTGCGCTGGACAATGTAACGGGCAATTTGCTTGGCAGTACATTTGACGGTGTTACAAAATCATGGTTCACCGCGGTAGGGAATTATATTGTTTTTGCCAATAGCCTGAATGCCCTGAAAACTTTCATTTATGAATATGAAGGAAGCAATACGCTGGATAAGGATAACTACTATAAGGACTATATAAAGCAGCATGTTGAAAGCGAATCGGGAATATATGTGTACAACAATATGGCCTTATCGCCTCTTGTATATTCCAAATATCTTGACAAATCATTGGCCTCAGAAATGAAGAAACATATCAATGTATTCAGTAAATTTCATGCGGCATCTATCCAGTTCAGTTACATGCAGGGTATGTTCTACACCAATATTTACTTAAAAAGAAACCCTATGTTCCGTAAAGAAATTGTTCCCCTTTGGCAAGTTGCTTTGGATACTACGTTGGCAACACCTCCATGCTGGGTTACAGATTATATTACACATACCCAATATGTATTGGTGGAAGATAACTACGAAGATGTATACTTGGTAAATAACACCGGGCATACTGAGTGGAAAAAAAAGATTGACGGAGATATATCAAGCCCGGTTTTCCAGGTTGACGCATTGAAGAATAACAAACTCCAGTATTTGTTTAACACTACCGATAATATTGTTTTATTGGACAGGAAAGGAAATGAATTTGACGGATATCCTGTAAAACTAAAATATTCTGCTTCAGGGCCGTTGAATGTTTTAGATTATGACAACAATAAAAACTACAGGCTGATTTTACCCTGCGATGACCTGAAAATTCACGAATATGATATTAACGGAAAGCCTGTTGATGGCTGGGTTATGCCGGAAACGAAAGAAGCTGTGAAATGTTCCGGGCACTATGTACAGGTTGATGGTAAAGATTACATCATATTTATTGATAATGCCGGTAAAGTTTATTCCCTGGACAGGAAAGGCAATGAGAAACTGAACCTTGATAACCGTATGCCGGCCAATATCCGTGATTTTTATATCGCGCAGGGCAAATCACTTTCCGATTCCTACATCATGGCGACTGATTCACTGGGAACCGTATTCAAACTAAGCTTATCCGGAGAACTAACTACGCAGCAATATTTAAAGGGCACCTATAATAACCCCGACTTCGTTCCCGGTCCGGCGGACAGTGCGGGAAAACAGGAAATGATCTTTATAAGCGGAACCGATCTCTGGGCCTATAATGCCGACAAAACTGAAAAGTTTCATACCAGCGTTAAAGATGAACTGGAAGATAACCTTTCCTTATTTGTTTATCCTGACCATACATTAAGGATCGGGGCAGTTGACCAGAAAAACAACCGCATCTATTTATGGAACAATTCAGGTGATCTTTGTCCCGGGTTTCCCGTATATGGCTCAGGCAGCTTTAGCATAGCCGATATGAAAAATGACGGCTCGCTTTATTTAGTAACCGGGGCCGATAATAAAATATACGTTTACGGATTGCAGTAGATTACTGCAATAATTTCATTTAACGTGCAATTGCAAAATCTCCCTTTTTCACTTTTTGGCCCATCTTTTCAATAGTATATTTGCCAAACGTTTTTGTCATGTTAGTTCTTATCCTTACCATTTCCGAATGAAGGGGGCAAGGTTTTTTCGGGTCGCAATACTCCATCCCAAGTCCGCAACGGGTAAAATATTCCAATCCGTCGACCGCTTCAATTACATTAAGCAAGGTTTTTTCCTTTTCTTTCACGGTCATATAGAAGCCTCCGTTTGGTCCCTTTGTTGACCTGGCAAGGCCTCTTTTTACAAGCTGCTGCATTATTTTTGCCAGGTAGGGCTTCGGAATATCCAAATCCTCTGCAATTTCATTCAGCTCGGTCTTTCCGCTTTTTTCACTCTTCATTCCAATGTAAAGCAGCGCTCTTACACCATACTGACACGATTTTGATAATATCATATTAACAGGGGGTTAAATGGGTGTTAGTTAAAAATTATGCTAGTAAAATACAAAATAACAACAGGTCTTTTGACAATGATATGATAATAGCCCAAATTTCCAATTGATATTAATCATATAATTGAAAATTATTGATTTACTGGAGAAAGGGTTTTTATGCTCCTGTTTACAAGATCAAATTTATAATTGGCCTTGAATATTGCCTTAACCTTAGTTACTTTGCAGACGCAAAGCCAAAATCTATCTATGAAAAAAATATTATTAAGTATATGCACAGGACTTCTCTTTTGCATTGCAATTCAGGCACAACAAACATTCCCGGTAAACGGAACACATGACTTAAGGCATAA
>DATHNK010000222.1:0-2606 GCA_035486075.1 Bacteroidia bacterium | reverse complement strand
ATGAAGTAAAAACGAAATGAAAACTGCATTATTGCTTTGAAATGTTGTAACAGTACTATTCGGGCTGTATGAAATTTATCCGCTCGATTATTTTATTGGCCGTATCCAGTGCTTTAGCCCCGTCTTCAATTGTTACTATAGTAGGTTTGTTATGAATTATGGATTCCGCAAATTCTGACAACTCCATCCGTATGGCATTATTCGGAACTACCGGAGGATTTTCAAGGGCAAGCTGTTTTTTAGGCCTGCCATTACCCTGGTCTATCACCATGGAAAACATTCCTTCGTCCTCATCATCGCTCATTTCCTTAATTTTTACCACTTCGGTTTTATGAGAAAGCAAATCCATCGATATATAGGCATCCTTTTGAAACATCCTTATTTTCCGCATATTTTTAAGACTTATCCGGCTCGATGTAAGATTAGCCACACAACCGTTGTCGAATTCGATCCGGGCATTGGCAATATCTGGTGTATCACTAACAACCGATACCCCGCTGGCGCTTATTCTTTTAATATCTGATTTAACAAGGCTCAAAACAATATCAATATCATGTATCATCAGATCGAGAATAACTGATACATCCGTGCCTCTCGGATTAAAAACCGCTAACCTGTGCGCTTCAATGAACATGGGATTATCGCAACGGTCCTTAACAGCCAGGAAGGCAGGGTTAAACCGTTCCACATGCCCCACCTGGGTCTTAACATTAGCTTCACGCGCCAGCGACACCAGTGCTTTAGCCTCCTCCACGGTTCCCGCCAAAGGTTTTTCTATGAATACATGCTTAAACTGCCGGAGGGCTATGGTGGCATATTCACAGTGGGCAATAGTTGGAACAACTACATCTACCACGTCCACATTCTTTATAAGTTCCAGCACAGAAGGGAATGCGTGCACATTCATTTCCCGGCTCACGGTTTTAGCCACCTCAGGGTCTGAATCAAAAAAACCTGACAGTTCGTACTGTGGAATTTCCCTGATCTGTTTCAGGTGTATCTTTCCCAAATGTCCGGCTCCAATTACTCCAATTTTAAGCATTGCTGAATTTTCAAAAGTTTGCCAAAATTAATAAGAATAACCAATAAAGCGGTCAGTGGTCAGTAATCAGTTGCCTGCGGTGAGGCTTAACTGATTACTGACAACTGATTACTGACAACTAATAATTAACTTTGCAGCGTGGAAGATTCATTTAAACACCAGGCGCTGCGGAAAAAACTTATCCTGCATTTAAAAAAAAGCGGGATCAAGGATTTTAAGGTGCTTCAGGCCATTGAAAAAATCCCGAGGCATTTCTTTTTTAACAGTGCTTTCCTGCAGTTTGCCTATGATGACGTTGCTTTCCAGATAGGTGAAGGACAAACCATTTCACAACCCTATACTGTAGCCCGGCAAACCGAACTGCTAGAGGTAAGAAAAGGAGATAAGATACTGGAAATTGGAACAGGTTCAGGCTACCAGGCTTCCATACTAAGTGCACTGGGTGCGGAAGTATTTTCCATTGAGAGGCAAAAAAAACTACACGATAAAGCCAAGATTATGCTGGAAAGCCTGAAATGCCGGGTGCAGTGCTTTTATGGCGACGGATATAAAGGTCTGCCGGAATTTGCTCCTTTCGACAGAGCCATTGTTACTGCCGCCGCTCCTTATATACCGGAACCCATTCTGCAACAATTAAAACCAAGAGGTATTTTAGTAATTCCTGTTGGAACCGAAAATATCCAGGTGATGAAAAAAGTACGAAAAATATCTGATAATGAGTATGATACAAAAGACTTTGGCAATTTTTCGTTTGTACCGCTTTTGAATGAAACCACCTGATATTCTTGCTGGTTTCAAATAACTTATCAACACCCTCCGGTCAATAATTGTGTGATGTACTTAGCATTGTACTGTGATAAATATCTTTATATTTGCCCCCAAATTAACCAAAACACAATTTCACATGAAAATGAAAAAAGCTATTTTTATTATGGCAATGTCCCTAACTGCTACTTCTATGTTTGCTCAGGGAGGCGGTTCAGGTTCATCCATTACCTCCAAAAAAGGAGAAATGTACCTTCCACAAGCCGGAGACTGGGCTATAAGCATGGATGCTACCCCATGGCTTAACTATTTGGGCAACTTCTTTCATGGTGGCAATACTCCTAATACAGCCCCTACCGCTGCATTTTTAAATTCCAATCAAACCATAGTTGGCAAGTATTTTGTAGATGATAATACCGCTTACCGCGCATTACTCAGGATTGGTTTTAACTCCTACTCTCAAAGCCAGGAAATTGCAAACAGCGATACCAGCACTGCGTTCCCAAGAGCACAGGTTGAAGATCAAAGAAGCATTTCCGACCACTTTATAGGCCTTGGTGTTGGTATGGAAAAAAGAAAAGGAAGCACCCGCCTTCAAGGTTATTATGGCGCTGAAGTAATGTTCTTCATTGCAGGAAGCGACACCACTTACACCTATGGTAATGCTTACAATGCAGGTTCAAACCCAAATCCAACCTCATACAACTGGAATACCGGTGGTTTATCAGTTGGGTTGCCAAGAATTACCCAAAACCAACCAGGTTCTACCTTTGGTGTGAACTTAGTAGGATTCATCGGT
>DATHNK010000221.1:0-2847 GCA_035486075.1 Bacteroidia bacterium | reverse complement strand
GACTTAAAAAAGGGCTGCGTGGAAGATTTGGTATGTATATTCCTCCGCTAATGGAAAAATTAGGATTGGCAGAAGTTACTCATGATGCCAAAGGAAATAAAATGAGGGCTATTTAAGTTTTGGTTCGCGTGGCAGGCAGCTGGGACAAAACCTCTTTTGCCTGCTCCAAATGCCTCTGTTCATGGGTTGTTATAATATCGAAAGCCGTTTCCAGTTTGTAAACGATGTTTTTATTTGCCGGAGATGAAATTACGGTACCCTTATCCAGTAAATCATGACTGCTTTTTATCATTTCTTTCAGTTCGGATTGGTGCTTCTCGAATCTTTTTAAAATATCCCCGTCTATAGCACTTTTTGATGGTTCCCAAATCGGAAATGTTTTAATCTTTTTCTTCCGGGTTGGTTCCACTGCATTCAGTATCATCTTACCAATAGAATTGACCATAAATCCTATTTTGCCAATAAACGGCACTTTATAAGTACCCTCTCTCACTGATTTGATTACTGGGTAATAGGTTTCATTTATTACTATCAGATGGTCCATATTCTGGGCAATGCTCCAGGTCTGTGTATTGGGTTTCCAGTTTAGCTGTTCGGTGGTCAGTTCTCCAAACATCTTCCTGAAACGATTCGTTACTTCATCAGTTTTGTTTGTCCATTTTTCGGTATTCATAAATGGAAGGTATAATTGTGATGCAAATATATGGCAATGATTCATGAAAAGCATGCTAAACAAGTCCGAATACTAATTTACTCCCCTTCCTCCTTTTTTGCTAATTTTGCAAACTTTAAAAACAGTGTGATTGTCATTCTGAACGAAGTGAAGAATCTCCGGCATAACAGAGGTGCAACGTTCCTCAGCATGACAAAGACAATAATAACTTATAACTATACACATGCGCCCCAGTTTTGATGAAATATATATGGAACTTGCCGATAAGCTATCTAAGCGTTCTCATTGCGTAAAGATGCATGTCGGTGCGGTTCTTGCTAAAGATACCCGGATAATATCCCTGGGATATAACGGCCCGCCTGCCGGAACCCATAACTGCGATGTGGAATGGGCCGAGCATGGCTGCCCGCGAGATAGCAAAGGAGGTTGTTCTCTTGCCATTCATGCGGAACAGAATGCAATCCTGTATGCCGCCAAGAACAAAGCCAGTATGGAAGGTGCCACTATGTATGTAACACTTTCTCCCTGCCTTGCTTGTGCGCGTATTATTTATACTGCGGGTATAAAGCATGTGTTTTATTTGCACTCTTATGGCGAATACAAAAAGATCGCATCTGACGAAGGCGTTGACTTTTTAGTCAAATTTGGTGTTACGGTTCAACGAATGAAATTGCCAAATAGTTAATTTTTATAAAATGCTTTTCAACCCAATAACGTCATTGCGAGGAACGAAGCAATCTTACTCAACACCCATACGAAGTAAGATTGCTTCGCAAAGCCTCGCAATGACGAACATTTTACACATTTAAATAATATGGCTCCCAATACACAAAGTACCGCCCCTGTTTCTCCGCATAAACCTGTAGTTATTGGTATTTCACAAGGCGATATAAATGGCATCGGCCTTGAAGTAATTATTAAAACTTTTGCCGACCCTGCTATGCTGGAGCTGTGCACTCCGGTATTATACAGTTCTGCTAAAACTGTTTCTTTTCATAAGAAAACCTTGCAGATGGAGCACTTCAACTATAATACTATTACTACCCCTGAAGGCATTACTCCGCGTAAGTTTAACCTTGCCAATATTTATTCGGAAGAGGTGAATATTGAATTTGGAAGACTGACAGACATTGGCGGTCAGTATGCCATTAAATCATTTATTGCAGCCTGCGATTCACTCTCCAAAGGCAGGGTTGATGCTATTGTTACGGCTCCCATAAACAAGAACAACACCCATTCCGAAGCATTTCCATACGCAGGCCATACTTCTTATTTGGATGAACGTTTCGGTAAGGGTATGTCGTTGATGATGCTGGTGAGCGGAGATCTGAAAGTGGCGCTCTGCACCGAACATATACCCGTTGCTTCTGTCGCGGGAACTATTACAAAAGAGCGGATTTTAAGGAAATTAAGAATATTGGCCAACTCGCTGAAACAGGATTTTAGCATTAATAAACCTAAGATTGCTGTATTGGGGCTCAACCCCCATGCAGGTGATTCCGGAACTATTGGCGGCGAGGAAAAAGATATTATTGCACCTGCCGTAAAAGCGGCTATGGATGAAGGTATGCTGGCCTATGGCCCATATCCGGCAGACGGTTTCTTCGGTAGCATGATGTTCAAAAAATTTGATGCGGTATTGGCTATGTATCACGATCAGGGCCTGGTTCCTTTTAAATATATTGCCTTTGATTCCGGTGTGAACTATACTGCCGGACTACCCATTATCCGAACCTCTCCCGACCACGGCACTGCCTTTGATATTGCCGGTAAAAATATGGCTAATGAGGAATCTTTCCGCAATGCCGTTTACCTGGCGGTTGACCTGGTTCGCACACGCAGGAATTATAAACAAGCCACAGCTAATCCTTTAAAGGCTGTTGCTATTAATATGAACCAGCGGGATGAGTAAGGCAAAAAAAGTGACCCTCTTCTATAATCCCCGTTGCTCCACTTGCAGAAACGCATTAGGAATGCTTAATGAACAAGGCTGCGAAGTGGAACTAATAGAATACCTGAAAGATGTTCCTACGGAAAAAGAATTGAAGGAAGTACTGAAAAAGCTGGGTTTGAAGCCACAGGATCTGCTTCGTAAAAAAGAACCATTATTTGCCGAAAAATACAAGGACAAAAAACTCACAGCTGCCCAATGGATAAAGGTAATGACACAAAAT
>DATHNK010000220.1:0-6665 GCA_035486075.1 Bacteroidia bacterium | reverse complement strand
CATTTCACGACTCCGTTTTTATTATATTTTGCCAGAAAGACGTTGGTAATATTAGTAGACCTGGGGCTTATAAGCAGGTAAGGGCCGAATTGTAAAGAATCTGAAAAATAGCCTGTGAGCAAAACATCATTCTTAGTGTCTTGGGTAACTCCCTCGCCCTCACCATAAATAAATGGCAAGGTGCCTTTTACAATTCCATCCTGGCCCCATGCCCAACTCTGCCCAAAGGAAATTGAAAAAGTAAAAGTGAATAGTAAAATAGTGAATAGTAGTTTTTTCATAGTGTAGTTTCAATGTACCAAATGTAAAATATTTTTTCATTTAGACACTACGCCGCTTATTGGATGGTAGGTTTTATTGAGTGGATGGTAGAATTTCGGTGATTAATGGTAAATTAAAAAGTTATTTTTCAATTATTACTTTACCCTCACCAATCAAACTTCCGTCTTCCTGCAAAACCCGATAGAGATAGATTCCGTTTGGCTGGTTACCTATGTTTACGGCCATCAAAGCCCCTTTAGAGCCTATCCCGAACTGGTTTCGGGAGGTTTGGGGCGAAGCGGCTGTATACACTTTTTCTCCAAGCACATTATAAATTTCAATAGTTGTGGGCACAAAATTTTGTACCCCTACATTTTGAATTGTGAATTGACCATTGTTGGGATTGGGGAAAAGGGAGAGGTAAGGTGTGGAAGAAGTTGAACTTGCATACGTTTCTGTATTATTGCCGCATCCTGTCCATCTTGCAATATAGGGAGCTTCCCTGGTCGAATATATGGTATCCCGGTCAAAATAAATACTATCGCTGCTTTGTATTCCTGTTTGATAAATGTATTTACCGGAAGGGTCTGCAGAACAACCCGAGAGGGAATTGCTATTTCCAAAACCGTTGGCAAGAAGCGAACCGCATATATAGTTTCCCCAAGAATCAACCTCCAATAGAAATGAAGCGGAGTATTTACCATACGTTGTTAAGGTATGGCCATCATAAATCAGCGTATCAAAAGCGCCTGCAGGATTATCAGTAGAGCCTGTTAGATAAATATGCGCATTTGCGTCTGAACATAACTTTGTTCCCTGCCAGCCTCCATTACCCAGTGATTGTTTAGCCCAACGAACATTACCGTTAGCATCGTAACTGGCTATGAAAAAATTATATCCGGTTGAAGAGCCTATTAAGGTTACTGAACCAAACATTAGTGTATCGGCAAAGTAACCTGAAACGTATGCATTTCCTGAAATATCGGTAGTTACGGTAAGTGACCAGCCAACAAGTCCGCTCGTTTGATTAGCCCAAAGCACATTACCGCCCTGGTCATATTTAACCAGGAATATTTGCTGCCTGCCCGGCGATTTTAATGTATCGTAGCCGAACGATACCGTGTTGGCAAAAATACCTGTAACGTATGAGTTGCCCGAACTGTCAGCCGCAACACCATATCCCCTTATATTTCCTGTCCCGCCGCTGCAAGTAGCCCAAAGCAGGTTTCCTGCCGAATCATATTTTACGAGGAACATACCGTCTAATGTGTTATAAAATGAATGCAGTGTATACGCTCCGAATTTCAGGGTGTCTTCATAATACCCGGTAATAAAAGCATCTCCGGCTATATCGGCAGCTACATCGTATTGGTAGTACCAATTATTGTTGCCTGTAGATTGCCTTGCCCATAATACCTGGCCGCTCGAATTGTACTTGGCCAAAAAAACATTATATATTCCTGTATTAACTTTTAAAGTGTCGGTTCCAAATGCCAAATTCCCATCAAAAAAACAACCTGTAGTGAATATATTTCTGAATGTATCGGTTGCATCGGCATATCCGAAACTGCTGGACGAGGTAATAGCTGTAGGTTGCTTTGCCCACAGCACATTTCCTGAAGAATCATATTTTACCAGGAAGGCATTATGGTAATAATAATTTAAGGTATCAGGATAAAAAATTACCGTGGTATTATATTCTCCGCCCATGTAAGCATTCCCGAATTTGTCTCCTGCAACACTAATATTTGCATAAATACTTTTCAGGTTACCCACGCCATTTTTGCCCCATAGCCAACTTTGAGCAAATGAAAAGTGGAAAATGAAAAATGAAAAATAAAATAGAAGTTTTAGTTTTCTCATTTAGCAATAATTAATTTTCCCTCTCCTATTAAGTCTCCGTTTTGGGAAATAATTCTGTAAAGATACACACCATTGGGCTGATTTAAAAGGTCAATTTTGAATGTTGGATTTTGAATGTTTGATTGGGAATACACTTTTTCGCCGAGGACATTATAAATTTCAATAGTTGAAGACATAAAATTTAGTGTCCCTGCAAAAGAAATTGTAAATCGGCCAGTGTTGGGGTCGGGGAAAAGAGTAATCGAAGGGGCAGTATTTTTAATTGTCTCCGTTGCATTATCTACAGTACACTCACCTGTTGTCCAGCGCGATATATAGCAATCCTGCCCTCCAATACTACTAACCATGGTGTCATTATTGCAAATTATCGTATCCTGTTGAAATAAACCTATTAGATAGTCATATATTCCTGCAGAATCAACCGCTATTTCATTTACTAATTGACCATTAATAGCTATGTTCAAGTCAAAATCAGCAATCGTTCCATTGCGCAATAATGAGCCCCTTTCTACAAGTCCGTTGGTATCCAATTTCATTATAAAAGAAGCATCGTGACCAGTATTGGAAACCATAGTAAGCAGGGTTCCGTCAAAATCCAATGAGTCGGCATTAATTCCCCAACCACCTAAATAAATTTGGTTACTGTTATCTTTAGCTAGCGACGTACCTTTCCATGCATGAGCATCGGTAGATTGTTTAACCCATAAAAATTGTCCGCCAGCTGAGTACTTTACCAGGTAGATGCTGCACATATGCCTATCAGGTGAATGAATAGATTTGGGAACATCACAGGACAGTAAATGCCCTGCAAAATTTAAGCTGTCCCAAAAGTAACCTGTGAAATATGAATTATTTTTGTTATCTGTAATGACTGAAGTAGACTGTCCGCCACCATAAATATTTGGAATAGTGGGACGGCGCACCCATAATAGACTTATATTGCTGTCGTACTTAATACACAGAGGAATCCGTGAGTTATAGCTCCCGTTACTACTATCTTTACGTGAAATCGCAAAAATGTTCAGCGAATCATCCGAGGTAATAGAATAATAGTTAGTGTACGGAACACTCTTTTTCACCAATAAATTTCCACTTTGAGTAAATTTCATTATACTGTCACGGGTTGCCATACAAATATTTCCGTGCTTGTCAAAACACATTGCGATGCCGCAATATGATTTAGCCCATAATAATTGCCCGTTTGGGCTGTATTTCACAAAAAATCCACCCTTACTTAATGTATCGTTTCCAAAAACTAAAGTATCGTACATGCTGCTGCCAGTTACATACGAATAATCATTAGCATCAGTCAACACTGCATTTCCGCAGCTTCTTAAGGAAGTAGAACTAATGGAGATTGGGCAGCGCGCCCATAATACAGTTCCGTTAGGTGCAAATTTAGCCAGATACATGCTGGTGCAACCAACAATGGGCATTAATGTATCATTCCCAAAAATCATATACATTGAAAATGCACCGGTAAGATAGGCATTTCCATATCTGTTGGTTGCAACATACGAAGTAACATTGGCTGATTTCAAATCTACTATTCCTTCCTTGCCCCAACACCAGTTCTGCCCTTCACAAAGTGAAAAACTAAAAATGAAAA
The DNA here is from genome assembly GCA_035486075.1 of Bacteroidia bacterium. GTDB lineage: Bacteria > Bacteroidota > Bacteroidia > JABEUT01 > JABEUT01 > JABEUT01. The sequence goes on along the minus strand of DATHNK010000220.1, from coordinate 2,932 downwards.
GTACAACTAGAATCTTTTTCATTTAACAAAGATAATAAAATACTATTATTTAATCATCTCTATTTCATCACCTTCCCATGCACCTTTATCTCCGAGCCTTCAGCCAAATAAACGGAGTTGGGTTTCATTCCAGTGAGCGATTTAAAATCACTTCCGTAATTTTTTCCGAAATCACATTTTATAGTGTAATCCATAACAGGGTATACCATCCATCGCGGGTGTTCCACTTTATATTCTCCGGTTATTTTTTCATCGAATTTGGAATAACCATAATAATGCTCTGTAATAAATTCTTCACCTGAACCAACCGCAATTTCAAGTTTTTTGTTTTCTACTTCTACGGATATCCCATTAGAATATTGGAAGAGATTGCTTCGCGGAGCCCCGCAATGACGAACATGCGGGTTTTCCCAGGAATAGGACACATTCAGCGTATCATCCTTTTCCCTTTCTCCTTTCTCCTTTTCCCTAAACTCCCATTTGTGGTTCATTTTACAGGCTATATAATGTTCTTTGTATAGGGTATTAGCAATCCACGCAATTATACTTTTAGGTACTATCTCTTTTATAAACACAACTCCCCTCCTCCACTCATTATTCACTTTATAGCGTACATAAAACCTTAGGTTTACTTCCTCAAATGTGGTGTGAAATGGAAAGGCTATTCCCTTAACCTTTGTATTCTTAAAAAGAAAGCCCACCAGGCTCACATAGTCTTTCCCGTGGCAGGTATCAAATTCTGTTTTAGCCGGAAGATACTTTTGAAGAATAGTTCTGTCAAACTCATAATTAGCGAGTATCAAATTACGCCATTCAGCTTTTAAAAATATGGAATTCATGAGGCAAATATCGCTTTAAATATGCAGCTAAAATAGTTATGCCATTCGCCAAGGCTAATTTAACAAGTTAAGCCATTGTAAGGCGCTTAATACATAATAGCATGATAATCAACAGTATTTTATTTTAGACTATACTACTCTGTAAAACACACGCAATAAATTGATTATCTGCAGTATAGCCGAATCTGTTTTACACTGTAGCTTAGACCGTAAAACGAATATTTTTACAATTATCTGAATATGAAATAATTAAGAGATGTATTTTACACTCCTATAAAACCTTTAAAAGTGTAAAATAGTGTAAAATAAAGTCCAGGCCGATATGGCAAAAATGGAAAAGCCTGGTGAAGGTTTGCCCCTGATTTTTACCCCGGTAAAACATTTTCCAAAAGATTCCGTTAGAATAGGAAAGAAGTGTGCTATATGTTAAACAGGTTCCTCGATTATCTGCGTTTTGAACGAAATTTCTCCAAGCACACCATACTGTCCTATCAAAATGATTTGGAACAGTTCTCAGCTTTCCTGAAAAGAACCTATGAAATAGATAAGCCTGAAGAAGCCACCACCACCATGGTTCGTTCGTGGATGGCCGAAATGATGCAGGAAAAGATGTCGGCCCGCAGTGTGATCCGGAAAAGTTCGGCATTACGCACTTTTTACCATTTTCTGCTGAAGGAAGGGGTCATAACCCTAGACCCTATGGTGAAAATATCGGCTCCTAAAATGCCATCAAGGTTACCGGTTTTTGTCACTCAGAAGGACATTAGCATGCTATTCAAAGACATTGTATTTCCTAATACTTTTAACGGGGTTAGAGACAGGCTGATAATGGAAATGTTCTATGCCACCGGCATACGTCTATCGGAACTCATCACTATGAAAGATGCCAACGTAAACATCTATAATTTAACTATTAAGGTATTGGGCAAGAGGGCTAAAGAGCGGATTATACCCATTCCGGGCATACTGAAAGAATTTGTTACAATATACAAAAAAGAACGTGACGGACTAGGTTTGAAAGGAGAATATTTTTTTGTTAGTGAAAAGGGTGACCCCCTATATGAAAAACAAGTATATTTGATAGTCCATAATTATTTAGGGATGGTTACCACGGTCAACAAAAAAAGCCCACATGTACTCCGACATACTTTTGCCACCCATCTTCTTGACAATGGCGCCGATATTAATTCTGTAAAGGAATTGTTAGGCCATGCCAACCTTGCCGCCACACAAGTTTACACACACAACTCACTTGAAAAACTAAAGAACGTTTACAAGCAGGCTCATCCACGGGGATAAGAAACCAAATCACAAACTCTATAATAATTTAAAGAAAAGAATCTATGCAAATCAAAATTCAATCCATTCATTTCGATGCAGACAAAGGGTTGCTCGAATTTATCCAGCGGAAAATTGATAAACTGGGACATTACTATGACGGAATAATGGGTGGTGAAGTGTTTCTCCGGTTGGAAAAAGCACACGACACCCAAAATAAAATAGCAGAAATAAAACTTCAAACCCGTACCGGCGATCTGTTCGCCAAAAGGCAATGCAAAACCTTTGAAGAGGCTGTAACCGAAACAGCCGATGCACTTTCAATGCAAGTTAAAAGGCACAAGGAAAAAGTAAGGGGAAATTAGTCGGAGCCCGACCGGCAATTTATAGTAAGGCATAGTCATGCTGAAACAAGTTCAGTATGACTATGCCCTATTTACTCTCGAACATCTTTCCGATAGTTTCCTTATACTTCCCCGGCATATTTAACGCTTCTACTTCTTGAGGTGTGAATAGGCCATATTCATCGTGTTCAAAGCTTAGCTTTATTTTCTTCTCGTCAAGTGCCAGGGGTTTGCAGAGATAGATCACAATAAATACATTTACTTTCCCGCCTACCTTATACATCCATGTATCCAGCAAGCCATCTATTGTGGTTTCAAGGTTCAGTTCTTCCTTAATTTCCCTCAACACGCATTGCTCCGGAGTTTCATTTGGTTCAAGTTTGCCACCGGGCGGTTCCCATTCGTGGCGCTCATTTTTCAACAATACTACCTTACCATTAATGGATATAATCCCTTTTACCGAAACCGGAT
>DATHNK010000219.1:0-5212 GCA_035486075.1 Bacteroidia bacterium | reverse complement strand
CTATTTTTGCCAATTAAATATTCATACACTATTGACCATGCAAACAAAAACTCTTAGTGTTTCTAAAAATCTGGCACTGGCTGCAATCGGCCTTATGCTTGGTTTTTCTGCCTCTTCACAAGACATACATTTTTCCCAGATCTTTGAAAATCCCCTTTCCCTAAATCCTGCTTTATCAGGGGCTTTCGCCGGAAATTTTTATGCCGAGGCTAACTATAAAAACCAGTGGAACAGTGTGGCCCAGAATGGGAATGGTTATACTACCATGGCTGCCACAATGGAATTTCATAACATGCTGAAAAGTTGGGGTAGTGGCTATCTCTCCCCGGGCTTTACTGTATTCGACGACGAGTCAGGAGATGCTCATATCTCTCAACTGGAAGCTGCTTTCACCCTTGCGAGTGGTATCTATTTAAATGATAATAACTGTCTTTCTGCAGGTTTGCAGGCTGGATGGTCGCAAAATAGTATTTCGCTTGGTGGATTGCAATGGGATGACCAATATATTAACGGAGCATATAACCCAAATGCCCCTACTGGAGAAACATATTTCGGAAATTCTTTTAACTATGCAGACTTTTCGGGAGGCATAGCCTGGCATTATGGAGCCGGACAAACCAACATGTCTTCCAATGATGCATTAAAAGCCAGTGCGGGTGCTGCTATTTATCATATTAACGAGCCTAATATGTCATATTATGGACAAAGCTATCCGGGTACTTCTTTATATATGAAATACACCTTCTATGGAGATATGGAAATTGGGGTACCAAATACAAACCTGCAGGTTCTTCCTGCTGTAGTTTATATGAAGCAAGGCCCTGCCTGGGAAATTGACGCAGGTGCAAAACTCCGTTATGTAATTAATCCTGAAAGTAAATATACCGGAAACCATAAAGGTACAGCCCTTGACTTAGGCGTTTACTACCGCGTGGGCGATGCTGCAGTTGCACTCGCAGGCTTTGAATGGGGTAACTATGCTCTCGGCGCCAGTTATGACTTTAATACATCTGCACTTACCACGGCATCTCATGGTGCAGGAGGATTTGAGATATCCCTGCGTTTCATCAACTTGAATCCTGCCATTCAACCCGGCCAAGGCTCAAGCCGCTCAATGTTCTAATACAATATTATTTCTTAATGAAAAAGGGGCTGCAAAGCCCTTTTTTTGTTTAGAAAAGATAAGATTTCATTGTTACCCCAAATGTTCGTTCAGCAGTTCAATTATAGCAGCCTGCTTGTCAATGATGCGGCTTTTTATGTCATAATCCTGTTCCGCATCCTTTGTGAGATGAGGATACTTTAATTCTTCTTTCAGTTTGTTTATATCCTCATTCAGTACTTTTATTTTAGCTGCTGATGGGTGTGTGGATGGTATGTTCATATAGTTGAAAGAGTATTCATGAATTATATTTCAGGAAGTAACGAATATACGCTTTTTAAAGTAATTACGCTACTTGTAACTTAGTTGTTGAATCTTATTAAGAAAGATTTTTTTAAAGGATAAAAGCCAGATCATAAAAAATGGAAATGGCAATTTTGCAAATCGGAGAAGGGTTAAAAAAGAAAAGTCAGGGAACCAACTCATTAATCTTTATGAACAATTCTTCATAATTTATCGGCTTGGCAATAAAAGTATATGCGCCCAAACTGTGAGATTTATCGATGAAACTTTTCTCATTGTAACTGGACATAAGAATCATTGGGATCTTACTAAAGTAGAAATTTTTTAACATGGTAAGCAGTGTGAACCCTGAGATACAGGGCATCATAATATCGCTTATGATCAAATCAATTTTTTTATCTGCAACAATTTTAAGCGCTTCCACCCCATCAAGGGTGGAAATTACCTTATAGTCCTTCTCTTGAAGCATTTTTGCCAGGGCAACCAAAGTCATTTCTTCATCATCCACAATTAATATACTCATACCTGCTTTCATATTAATTAAACCTTAACTAAATAATAACTCCAGTTCCGCCATCCGGATCAAAAACTTCTATAGTGGTCTCTTCCGGTTTTATACTGAGTACCGGAATTTTAGAGTGATTTACGATTTGTTTGGCAAAAGTTCCCAGGAACATACCCGTTAGGTTACTTTCATGGCCCGACATAATTACAATAAGGTCTCCGTTTACCTTTTCGCAATAATTCATTGCTTCCGAAGCGAGGTTATTACCACGTACCAGCTTTTTTGTATAGGGGATATTCGCCATTTTAAGGGCATTTTCAGCAGAATCTAATTTTATCTCAAATTTCTTTTCATCTTGGGTATCATCTGTTTCAAGTAACCCAAGTATATGCACAGTTGATTTATATACGGTAGCCAGTTCAATTACATTATTCACTTTTTGGCGCGAATGCAAATCATTGTCAATAGGCATAACAATATTTGAAAACCCCACATTAACTGCAAATTTCTGCACGGATAATACGGGGCAAGGTGCAAGATTTACAACCCGGTGAGTATTACTTCCAACAAAAAACTCTTCGAACCCGCTTGCTCCGTGAGTGCCCATAATAATGAGATCAATATTGTTTTCCTTGACGGCTTCAGCAATTCCTTTGGAGGGTCTGTCACTTAGTGTAAGAGGTGATATTTCTACCTGGTATTTCATTTTTATAGAGTCAGCCATGTTTTCTAACCTCTGCCCGGAACTTTGCTTAACAGTTTCTTGTTCCGTCATCAAAACAGGTTCGACAGGAAGACCCGCATAAACCAAAAATTCTTCCACATGAAGCAGGAATATTTTGGCTTTGAATAAATGGGCCATATAAGCACCATGAGCAACTGCAAGCTGTGCGGTCTCTGAAAAATCAGTAGGAATAAGGAGTCTCTTAATTGACATGGTATTTGTATGAATTAAAATGAGTAATGTGAACTATAATACCAGATAACATCAATTAAAATTATGGAAGCAATAATTATTGCCAACGCAACATTCCATTTAAAATACTTATTGTTTTCCTTTTCCGATTTAAGATTATCAATGGCATTTTTTAGTGTGTTTTCTATCCTCACAAATGCACTTTCGCTTTTAGCGATGTATTCATAGGCCCCATTTTTTATTGAATCAATTGCAACTTGTAGTTTATCCTGCCCCGAAAGCATTATTACTATACTGTCTTTCGATTCAGATTTAATCTCCTTTAAAACTTTTATGCCATCCATCGCATCGGGATGTTCTACATCATTCAGGTAATAATCCAGTATAACAATATCCGGAACGTCATCTACTATATGTTCTATGCATTCTTCGCCGGTAGCATATTCTGAAACTTTAAGGGTTGGTCCAAACTGTTGTTGCAAACTATTTTTTAACGATGTAAGAAACATCTTATCATCATCTACCAGGAAAACAGAATATTCGTTTTTAGCTACCATGGTTTTCATTTCTTGGTAAGTTACAGCATATTTACCGCAGATTCCTGTTTTTTTCGTTGAACGCCATGAAATGTACGTTGAAAGATTATAATTTATGGATGAGGTCTCATTAAATTGTAATAGCCCCGGCATGTTAATGCCGGGGCTACTGGTACTTTGCCGTTTTTACCTAACAGCTACCACCAAATATTTGTTTTCGCTCCAAAACGAAGATTGATCTGTAATTACAAGTGAGTCTGCAGTTTTATCCCCTGTAATTTTATACGATTCTGACGGATGGACCGTTAGCAGTTTTTTAAACTTGGCATTAAGCGGTATAACGCTCAATTTTGTCAAGTCGGTTTTAGTAAAGTACGAAGTGTTTTGATCTGGTGTTAACTCTGTGTTTTTACCAATTCCAATAAACCCGCCGGTTTTGGCGATCACCCTATTATCCTTCAATTCTTTCACCGTACCCACAGCGTAATACACTGTATTCATTTTATTGGTCATATCCTCAATTCTGGAACTCTTAGCCTGTAATACAGTGATGCTATCGTTGAATTGTTGGGTAACCTGGGCATAAGAGGCGCTTACCTTAGAAAGATTGCTCTGAATAACGGCAATTTCACTATCTTTTTCAGAAAGTTGGGCCGTCATGCTGGCTACCATTTTCTGCAAACCGGCATCTTTTACATTCATTTTTTTCAACCTCACATTCAAATCAGCAATTTCCTTGTTACTCTTTAGAATCAAATTGTCAAGGGCTTTGATATCGGCAAGGGCCGTATTTTTATTGCCCGTTTCACCTGAACTTTGTACTGAGAGTATCTTTTCTCTTGATTTGATCTCATCCAGGTTTGTTTGAATTTCGTTTAAGTTACTTACATAGCCTCTTATGGTTGAATCATCGGCCTGGGTTTTTATCATCAGCGCTGAATCGCGCTCATGCAATTGTTTGTATTGCTGCACAAGCTGGTCGTTATTTGTGCATGAAAATAGAACTGCGCAAAACGCAAAAGGGGAAAACCATTTCAACCTCTTTAATAAGGAACCTGTTTCAGAGTCCCGGTTATTTCTCATATTACTTGCCGCAACACCGGAAATTTTTATTCCCGCTGCGTCAGACAAATTAAACTTCTGTGTTTTCATAATAAATGGAATTAATGGTTAATAAATTTGAAAGCCTATTTTGAACTGAACAAGAATTTCGTACATTATTTCCGAGTTTTTCTTGCTTCATGGAAAGTTAACGTCACGCCTTAGCGGTGCCCTGTTTATTCGTTAAACGCAAAAAAAAACTTGTTGAACTATTTCATTTAATAGCTGAAATTATCGAAATTGAAAATGACTTTTTACAGGGCGTTTTTACAAAAAATCATTTTCTGAATTCCTTCTATGCGTATTGTCAATATTCAGGTTTGTGGCATTTTATAGGCATAAGATTTATGCATACTGACTTCACACTTTATATATCGTAAAATAATAAGTTTAAGTTACAAAAAACTTTGAGAACTGCAATAAATCATAAATTGAAAGCAAAAAACTGAGAATAAAAAGTATGAAATAGCAGTTACAAAAACTTTTAACCCAGAATCCCGAGGCGTTTAAAGAAATTACTTTTATATATTGACCCCAGTGGTATTGCGGTTTCGCCCACGTAAATAGAAGTGTCTTCAATGGTTTTTATATTCTCTACCTGTACAATATAGGACCGGTGAACCCGGAAAAATTTATCTTTAGGGAGTCTATTTTCAATGGTACGTAATGTTGAATGCAGGATATGCTTTTTATCTTTTGTGTGAATGGTTACATAGTCGCCCATAGCCTCTACCCAAAGCACATCATTC
>DATHNK010000218.1:0-5702 GCA_035486075.1 Bacteroidia bacterium | reverse complement strand
GTGAAGTACCTCCGCTAATGATTGATGTTGCGCTTCCATTGCTGCCTCCGTTACAACTTACGCTGGTGTTTACAGTTGCATTAACATTAAGAAAAGGAGGGGCTGTAATTGTTACGGATGATGTGCCGGTGCAACTATTATTATCAGTAACATTCAACGTATATGCCCCTGCAGTGAGCGAACTTATAGACGAGGTTGTTGCGCTGTTGCTCCATAAATAGGTATAGGGGCTTAAACCTCCGCTAACGGATGATGTTGCGCTCCCATTGCTGCCTCCGCTACAGTTCACTTCTGTATTTACTGTAGCATTAACAGTCAGGACAGGAGGGGCTGTAATTGTTACAGTATAAGAGCAAGTGCAGCCAGTCATATCTGTTACATTTATTGTGTACGTACCGGCAGTAAGACCTGTTTTAGTCGCATTGTTGCCGCCTCCGCTCCAGGAATACGTATAAGGGCCTGCGCCTCCGCTGGCAAAAGCTGTAGCACTGCCATCATTTCCGCCACCGCAACTTACATTTTGGTTAACACTTGCAGTTACAGATGGGTTATCAACTGTTACAGTCGGGTTAAGAGTAAATGTACCACATGAATTATTTGCTAAAATGGTGAATGTACCTGAATTATATGGCTGAATATTAACTAATGAAGTACTTTGGCCCGTACTAGCCCAACCCCCGGGAGCAAACCAGCTCCAGCTGGTTACATTGTTTCCCGTTCCGCTTAATGAAAGTGTTTGCCCTACGCAAATCGGATTGGGCGTTATAGTATAGCCGGTGATTGATGGAAGTGGATTTACGGTTACGTAAGATGTGGGTACAGAAGCTGAGCCACACGCATTTGTCGCCGTACATGTGTAGGTTCCTGCGTTAGAAAGTGTCGCAGTGAGTGATTGGTTTTGACCGCCTCCACTAAATGAAGGGCCCGTCCAACTCCAACTTGTTGCACCTGTTCCACCGTAGCCATATAAATATAATGTCTGCCCCTCACACACCGGATTGGGAGTTGCAGTAGCCGATACGCTTGTTGGCGCGGTGTTTATGGTTACACTAATAACATTACTTGGATATGTAGTCAAGCTACTACCACAACCAGAAATATAATCTCCGGTCCAGGTTATTTCGGCGGTATATAGATTTGTACCTGTGGTATTTGCACAATAGGTTGCTCCTGTTGCCCCGGTAATTGGATTTCCATTGAGGAACCATTGGTAGGTCTGAGTAAAACCATTACATACAGGGCATGTACCAAGGCTGGACGGCTGATGCAAAGATAATTGAACGCAGTTTGGTGCACAAACTGTAGTATTACCGGAGGCAGTAATTAATGGCTGAATTTCAAAAAACTGGTCATCAGTATAGGCAGAATTTGTACAAGGCACGCTGCAATCACTGGATGCCTGTGTATTCCAGGCGTAGATGACACCAGCTTCCAGGTTACCAATAATAGTAGGGCTTGTTAACCAATTAGAACCGCAATTTGCATTATAACAAAAATTTGTATACAAGCAAGTATTATCGTTTGAAGGCTCCTGGGAAAGATATATCCACTCCGGTGTATACGAAAAAGATAACGTGATAGATTGATATGTCAGGCCGTTGTTTAAAACCTCATAAGGGCTCCCACAACTACCCCCTGGTGAGAGGCTTGGATCCGGTCCAAAATAGGTACATGAAGGGGACTGGGGTGTTCTTTGTAATGAAAGATTTCCACCCGAGGTTTGAGGCTTTGGGTTGGTTGCATTGATAACTGGTTGCGGGAATAAAACTTGATGTACATTTGAAATAGATTGCTGCTGACCTGTTAATGTCACCGGTGCTATTCCAATTGCTAACCACCAAATTAATGCAATAGTATTTTTCGGAATAAAGATATTTTTTTTCATATTATGTTTTTTTAAATAAATAAAATACGTTTAACGATAGAACAAAGCTAACATAAAAATGATTTAAAAAATAACTGTAAAAGAAAAAATAATATAGAAAAAAGGGTAAATTTATTTATGTCTCAGGTAATGAGACTGAAATAATTTTAATAGGATTTTACTTTTAATTTTAAAAATATCAGACTATTAAAAATTTGTTAAGACTAAAGAACGCTTCATTTTATCTCTGATATAGAATGAAAATAAAGGCCTTCTGACATGAAATGATTAACAAAACCATTCAATTCCAAGCCCTCTATCTTGGTTGCACCTCATTTTACACCCCTGTCTATGCTCTTTCCTCAACATCCTGATAACCTTATAGCTTTCATTTTACACATGCTTTACACGTAATTTACTTGCAACAATAAGACATTCACATAGATATGGTTTTAACTTTACACTGCTTACAAAAGTGTAAAACAAGAATTATGCATAATGTGTTGGTTGTAAGATATATATGGTGGCTATTTTACACACCCTTGCAACCCGTAAAAGTGTAAAATGGTGTAAAATAAAGCCGGAGTTTGGCAGGCAATTAAGAAATCTTACTTCTGAATTAAAACCTTGCCAGTTCCAAGCAGACTGCCATCCTGGTTTAAAACCCGGTAGAGGTAAACTCCGTTGGGTTGGGAAGACAGATCAATTTGTTCGTCATGCTGTCCGCCAGCTGGCGGATTCAGCATCCCAAAATAGACTTTCTCCCCAAGAACATTGTAAATTTCTACGATAGGCTGCGATCCACCAGCTGGCGGATGACAAGAGATAGTAAATAAACCACTGTTAGGGTTCGGATAAACTGATAACTGTCCACCGCCAACCGTCAACTTTTCAATTGAGGTGGTTACGTTACTTTTATTAAAACTGAAAACTACTCCCACATGGTTTGTGCCCCCCAATGCGGTTGCCCCGTAAAGATTATTCCCGGAAAGGGTTAATGAGCCTTCAGGATCGGCGCCTGCCGGGCCGGTGAAATCATAGAGGTCGGTATATCCATATCCCATGGTATCGATCGCAAACACAACCCCGCTGTCATGCGCTCCGCCATAATAAGTGGTGCCATAAAAAACATTGCCTATAATAGTTGGTGAGCCCCCGGCGTATTCCGGTTGTGCGCCATTGGTTCCCGAAAAACTAAAGAGCCTTTTGTGGTAAAGTCCAATGGTATCCTGGGAAAAGAGCGCGCCATAGCCTGATGCTCCTCCATAGGCTGTTGCCCCGAATAACTGGCCACCGGCATATGTTAATCCGCCATAGGGTTCGTATCCACCACCACTGGTTGAATTAAAATCAAAAAGGTCCTTGTAATTATTACCTGTAGTGTCAACAGTATATATGGTACCAAGAGAGTGTGCCCCACCAATTAAGGTGGTTCCAAATAACTTGGTTCCAACCAATATTATACCCAGGGGATATTCACCGTTTGTAATGTTAAAATCGAGCAGCTTTTTGTAGCCGGTTCCATTACTGTCAATTGAAAAAACGCAACCTAAATTATGAGCCCCGCCATCTGCCACGCCAAACAAAACGTTATTTGAAAAAAGCAAAGCATTATAGGGGTTTTTACCATCAGGCCCTGAAAAATCATAGAGGTCACGGTATCCGCTGCCATTGGTGTCAACTGAGAAAATACAGCCGCTGTCATGGGCACCGCCTCCATTGGCGGTTCCATATAATAAGCTCCCAATTACCGTTAAAGGGCTGTTGGGTTGTTTGCCGTTCGCACCATTAAAATCAAAGATATCCTTGTAATTATTTCCCAGGGTATCAACTGAAAAAATACAGCCGCTGTCGTTTGCACCGCCCAGGTATGCCGTTCCGTACAATAAACCGTTAAAAAGGGTTAATGAACCAAAGGGCTCCGCACCGGTTGAATCAACAAAATTATAAAGGTCAACGTATTGCGCCTTGCAGGGAGTTAAGAGTGAAGAACTAAGGGCCAGGAATAAAATAAAAGTAATTTTTTTCATCATGTTTTGATTTTTTAAGTAGCATCAGGATACAACAAAAGTATAAAAATTCAAACGATAACAAACAACATTATCGTTCAGAAAATAAGCAACTGCAATTCGGCAGGCGTGTAAAGGACAAGGATATATTTTATTGCCTGTCAGGCTCCGACCCCAGGAAGCTAAAGTTAACTTCCCCATAAACCCGCTGCTGTAAAAAGTGAGAGTCTTCGGCAAACGAAGTGCGTTTGGAATGTTCTATAATTAGCCAACCGTTCTTTTTTAAAAGATTGCGGCTGAATACAAGGTCAGAAATTACCGGGTAATGTGGATAATTATAAGGAGGGTCGCAAATAATAATATCAAATGGTGCTGTGTGACTCCTTAAAAACGAGAGTGAATCACTCTTAACTACTATCACATTATCCAATCCAAAGTGCTTGACATTCTTCCGGACAAAATTACAGCACCCATTGCTGATATCTACCGCAGTAACTTGTTTGCAACCTCTCGAAGCAAGGTCATAAGTAATGCTTCCCGTGCCGCAAAATAGGTCGAGGGCTTCACATTCCTGCCAGTCGAACTGATTTTGTAAAATATTGAATAATGCCTGTTTTGCCTTGCCCGTTGTCGGACGAATAGGTAAATATTTGGAGGGTACCTGCCTGCCCTTTAAATCGCCTCCGCCTATATACATAAGTATTGCATAAAAAGGGAATAATAACGGTTTGTTGGCAAGCTATCCAGCATGGGTGAAAAAGTGAATCGGGAGATCCGTTCGGCAATGCGTACATTTTTCAAATACCTCCACGACAGATCGAACATCTCCGATTTCTCATTGATCTCCCCGTAAAAAAAACAAGGTGAGTCTTCCGGTTTCAATTTCAACTCCTCATACACCCAAAGCAGGAAATAGGTAAAATCGTTTGGGGTCTGGAAATAGTAACGGTTATAAAGTTGCAGTTTGCCGGCTTGCATGGCAACCACATCCATATAGCCGGTAAATACAAAAACGTGCACCTCGTTCTTGCGGTCGCTTCCTTTATGCAGGGCCAGCAAATATTCTACAAAAACCGAGGAGTGATGCCTGAATGCGGCCTGGGGGTATTTTTCTTTTAAAATATCATAGTCTTCTGTAGCAACACTATAAACACTGTAGCAGTCATTGTTTTTAATGAAGTCGGAGCAAGCGGTTTCGCCCGGTTTTATCAGGTTTTGCTGTTTAAGGTAACTTACCAGCGAATCGGAAGAAAAGAAAGCGGAAGGAATCAGCATGGCGCTGTTATGGGTAAACACAACAGATGAAGAAGAGCATTTATAATTGAATATTTCCTCTTTCAGAATAGTTTCCATTAAGCTTTTAGCATCTTTCCCATCGCGGCGGTTAAAAGAAGACCATGCCAGGTATTGGTTGCTTTCTTTATCCAGCAGGCAGGCCAACAGGTTTAATTCCCTCACTTCTACGGAAAGGTGCAGGCTCTTATTGGCTAGTGAAGCCTTATCCAGCGCATATTTGTCGGGTTCCTTAAGGGATACTAATTTAATATTTGCCATGCGTAAACTATAGTCCAAAATTAGTGATAAGTTATGAGTTATAAGTAATAAACAAAAACTTTAGCCTGTAACTGAGTCAACAACTTATAACTCATAACATATAACTATTACGATAATTACCCTATTTTTGCCGTTCTTATTAAAGAATGAAGAAGACTTTCATCACCAATCTTATTCTGGTACTTACCCTCAATCTCTCCATAAAGCCCTTTTGGATCTTGGGGATTGACCGTACCGTGCAAAATATAGTTGGTAAACCGGAATATGGTGTTTAT
>DATHNK010000217.1:0-16481 GCA_035486075.1 Bacteroidia bacterium | reverse complement strand
CTGGGAAAAGAAGTTTATTCCAATATACTGAATCAAGCTCAGGATGCTTATGAAATTGATCTATCAACGCAACCTGCCGGGATATACTTCTATAAAGTAACTAACATGAATGATGGTACATCGTCTACCGGGAAAATAGTGATTGAGAAATAAGATCTACGCCTCCACTAAATCACTCAGGTAATTCACTTCTTTTATATTCTGAGGATTTTGAATATAATCTTCAAACTCCTTCCGGAAGTGGCGAATAGCAGCAGCGACAGGCCAGGCAGCAGCATCACCGAGCGGGCATATAGTACGTCCTTCAATTTTGGTTTGAATATCCCAAAGCAAATCTATGTCCGACATTTTGCCATGGCCGTCTAATATTTTGTGGAGTACTTTTTCCATCCATCCGGTGCCTTCCCTGCAAGGGCTACATTGTCCGCATGATTCATGGTGATAGAAACGGGTGAAATTCCAAAGATTTTTCACTATACTGGTTGTTTCATCCATAGCAATGAATCCTCCGGAGCCAAGCATAGTACCGGTTGCAAAACCACCATCAGCCAGCGATTCATAACTCATTAAACGCTTTTCACCTTTGGCAGTTGTAATAATCAATTCAGCAGGTAGTATCGGAACAGAGGAACCTCCGGCTACAACCGCTTTCAGTTTTTTACCATTCTTAATTCCACCACAATACTCTTCTGAGTATATAAATTCTTCAACGGGAAGACCCAGTTCAATTTCATAAACTCCGGGTTTGTTCAAATGTCCGCAAGCAGAGATGAGCTTAGTACCGGTGCTTTTTCCAATTCCTATTTTGGCATATTCTTCGCCACCCATATTCATTATAGGAACAACTGCTGCCAATGTTTCTACATTATTCACAACGGTAGGGCACATCCACAAACCTTGTATAGCAGGGAATGGAGGTTTCATGCGCGGGTTGCCGCGTTTGCCTTCCAATGATTCAATAAGTCCTGTTTCTTCACCGCATATATATGCTCCACCTCCCGGATGAACATACAGGTCTAAATCATACCCACTGCCTTTAATATTTTTACCAAGCCACCCCTCTTTATAGGCTTCGGCTATCGCTTTTTCAAGGATATGATAGACATAAAGCAGCTCTCCACGGATATAAATATAGGATACATGTGCATCTAACGCGAAACTGGAAACGATCATTCCCTCAATTAAAAGATGGGGTAGTTTTTCCATCAGGTAGCGGTCCTTGAAAGTACCCGGTTCGCTTTCGTCAGCATTACAAACCAGGTAGTGAGGATTGGAAGTTTTTTTGTCAATGAAACTCCACTTCATTCCAGTTGGGAAACCTGCTCCTCCACGTCCTCTTAACCCTGACTTTTTAACTTCCTCCACAATATCGTCCGGTTTCATTTTAAGCGCTTTTTCCACACTACTGTATCCACCATTTTCGCGGTAAACCTCATAGGTTTCAATTCCCGGAACGGATATATTATTTAACAATACTTTCCTGCTCATGCCTGTTCCTTTTTAATATGTTTCTTACTCCAGTGCGATATAGGTTCTTTTATGTTCGTGCGGCAATCGCTAAGCATTTTGTCCACCCTTTCAATATTCATATTTTCAAGATATGTCTCGCCTAACTGTATAACAGGTGCTGTTCCACATGCAGCAAGGCACTCAACGGTCTTCAAAGTGAACATACCATCGGCAGTGGTTTCGCCTACCTTGATACCCAACTTCTTTTGTAAATAATCTACAATGTCTTCTGCGCCCAGCAGCCAGCAAGGACCGGTACGGCAAACTTCAATTACGCATTTACCTACGGGTGTTAGGTTGAACATGCTGTAAAAAGAAGCCACTTCATAAACTTCTACAGGCAATATGTTTAAAATTGTTGCCACGTAATCCATTGTTTCGGAACTCAGCCATCCGCCGAATTCAGCCTGTGCGAGGTGTAGCACGGGCAGTATGGCAGACTTTTGTTTGCCTTCGGGATAGCGCTTCTTTATTCGGCTAATTATTTCCAGAGCATCATCGGAGAACTTCATCGTAGTAGTCAGTTTTCGGTCGTCAGTTATCGGAATTTTGTAAAATCAGGGACAAATATAGGCTCTTTGGGATTATTGATAGCAGCATGGTTAAAAATTACCTTATTTATGATGCATAAATGCACCTTTTCATTTTTTTTACATTTGCAATGCATAAACAATGGATATCCTAAACAAAGATCAGCAAAAAAGCTTTTTACTTAACCCTAAAACATGGGTAGTGGCAGGTATCTGTCTCCTTACGTTTGTTTGTTTCCGGTATTCATTAAATAACCAGTTTACAAACTGGGATGATGATGTGTATGTTACCAACGACCAATACATAAAGGCATTTACAGCCGAAAACCTGAAAACCATTTTTACAGAGGATATTACCAAGAACAACTACCACCCGTTTACTATGTTGTCATTGGCTGTTAACTATCACTTTGCACAACTGGAACCAGAGACCTATTACCTTACCAATATACTTATCCATACAGCCAATGTCCTATTGGTTTTCTTGTTAACAAGTGGCTTTTGTATGCGGTTAAAAATAAAAGAAGATACCTCATTTTTTATGGCAGGATTTTGCGCACTTTGGTTTGGCATCCACCCTATGCATGTGGAGTCAGTATCCTGGCTGGCAGAACGTAAAGACGTTTTGTATGCTTTTTTCTATTTCCTTGGTTTGCTTCTATATCTGCGGTACCTAGACGAAAAGAAAATGAAATGGTACGCTCTCACAATGCTCTGCTTTATTGCATCCTGCCTGGCCAAACCAATGGCTGTGGTCTTTCCGGTTTCACTTCTGGCAATAGATGTACTACTGAAAAGAAAATTGGATCGCAAAGTATTGATTGAAAAAATCCCCTTCTTCATTGCGTCCATCGTATTCGGAGGATATGCTTACTACCGACAGAATGCTACAGGAGCAATTGCCCCTTTTGCCGTATTGTCGATAGGTGAAAGAATTATGTATGCATCGTATGGGTTTGTTATGTATATAACCAAACTTTTCAACCCAACCCATCTCTCCACTTTTTACCCTTACCCCTATCGTTATATTGACGGAACCCTTCCCTGGATTTATTATGCATCACCTATTATAGGAGTTCTGATCGTTATTGTTCCGCTTTACATTACCTGGAAAAGGAACCGGCACTATTTCAGGGTATTTGCATTCGGATATGGTTTTTTTATAGCTAATATTATTTTCGTGTTGCAATTTATTTCGTGCGGGGCCGCAATTATGGCAGACAGGTATTCGTATGTTTCCTATTTCGGCCTTCTGTTTATATTGGTATATTTTCTGGGGGAAATCACACAAAAATTTCCTCTTTACAAAATATCTTTCATTGTTATACTATCGTTACTTTCAGCAGAACTTTCCTACCTATGCTACCAGCGTACAAAAGTATGGCATAATGCGGAAACCTTGCTGACCGATGCAATTCAAAAGTATCCATACGGCGCTACTTTATCATACAAATGGCTGGGTAATTATTATTTGGATTCCTTACGATTGAATAATGCTGAAAGCTGTTACCGGATGCTTACCCTGCTTCATGCAGCCGATGCAAAAGTGTATGATAACCTTGGTAATGTTCTTAAATTTAAAAATGAATACCAGCAAGCCCTTGGTGCTTATGATACGTCACTTGCGAAGGGAGGAAATATATACCGTACTTTACTGGACCGTTCTTCCTGCCTTGCCGATTTAGGGGATACTAATGCGGCAATGCGTGATTATTTAACAGCCAGGCAACTTAATCCGGATGCAGGGAAAAATTATTATGAGTCGGCTGTCAGCGAAATACAGGGAAAATTATACCCTGACGCTTTCGCACATTTTAAGGTATTGCAAAAATTTAACCCTGATAACCCTTATTATTATTTTTATATGGGTGTGGCAAAATTCGGGCTTAGCCAGATTAAAGAATCTACAGATTACTTCAAGGCTGCTCTAAAATTCAATAATCCACAGGTATCAGTGGTTACAGCGTATAATTTAAGTGTAGCCTCAGATTCATTGAATGAAGATTCAGATGCCATAAGATATGCTCGTATTGCAGAGCAATATGGATATAAGTTAAGCCCCGAATACTACGCCAAGCTGCAAAAGAAAATAACGGAAAAAGAGTCACTTAAAAGAGACTGATTTCAATGAAATGAAAGATTCTTATAGCGGGGAATCAGTAATTAGTTAAATTTGCGCCCCTTTTGAAAGTAAAACCACTTGAAAAAGGGTGAAAAACGGGGCGTAGCGTAGCCTGGTATCGCGCCTGCTTTGGGAGCAGGAGGCCGTCGGTTCAAATCCGGCCGCCCCGACATCTAACAGTCAAAGACTTATGGGTTTATTCTCGTAAGTCTTTTTTATTGTGGTACACACATTTCAAAAGATATTTCAAACCCTTACCCAATAATACCCTGTATTGCCAAAGGGCTTTTAAACTGTGAATACACGGTTAAAATCTCAAAAAAACCAATTTTACGTTAAAATACTGCCTTTACTGAAAAAATATAAGATAGTCAATAATCCCTATTAAATACCCTATACCCATAGATAATTATAATAAAAGACAACAGGCCAATTAACACACCCGCAGTTACCGTACCAAAAAGCGGGACCATACTAAGGCTACGCAATAAAGCGTAAACTGCAAAAGCAAGCCCATTAATTCCAATCAGCATATAAATAATGCCCCAAAGCCTGGGATGCTTTTCTTCAGGTTCTTCATTCTTGTTATTTTCATTTGAGTTAACCATAGTTTAAATGTTAAAGGTTATTACCCATAGCCACGTAAAGTTGGTATTGTGCCTTGTTATAATCGCTCACCGCTTTCAGGTAATCATTTTCGGCCTGTACATAAAATTGCTCCGATTGAAATACTTCAAAAGGTTGAACAGTTCCGAGTTTTTCCCTTTCAATACTTTGCGTTAATGCCTTATTTGATTGAGCCAGCGATTGCCGGGAAAAATTCATTTGTTCCGCTGATAATTCAATTTGCGCTCGTGCATCAGCCACCTGCTGATGAACTACATTCCCGAATTGTTGCATATCATTCTGCTCCATATTTATTTCAGCATTATAGGTCTTCAGGTCGCCTTTATAAATAATCCTGCCAATGGGAATATCCCACAATAAACCTGCATCCAATCGGTAACTATTATTATAAGGTTCGCCAAAAGTTCCCAACATGGCATCGGGAGTTGCTACTTCCAGTTTAGGCATAAGAAGTCCGACCGTAGTAGATTTTTTTTCTGCCTGTACTGAATTTAATTCCGCCTGCATACTTTTATATTCAGGGCGGTTTTGCACATATTGGCTCGTTAATCCTGTATCGGTGGCACCGGGAACAATTTGCATGGGGGCAATCCCCGTATCAGAACTTATTAAAAGAGCGTTGGTATCTATATTCAGAATACTTAACAGTGCGTCCGATTTCTTTCGCATCTGTACCTGTGCATCGGTTAATTCAAAATAAATGTGGTTGTAATTACTTTGAGCCAATAAATACTCCGATTGATAACGTATGCCTGCATCCACCTGCACTTTAATTTGTTGGGATAACGTATCCGATTGGCTAAGCAAATTGAACAGTTGATTGTAATTAAATTGTGCAACTATTAAATCATAATACTCTGAAATGGCTTCCAGAATAATACCGTTGCGTTGGGTTTGGCTTTCAAACTTAACCGCCACACTTTGTTGCTTTTTAGCCATTACATTATAAATTCCACTCTTAAAATCCAATGTTCCAATTATACCTCCCCCAAGCCATAATTCCTTTTGGGTTGCATCATTCAATATGGACCCGTTTGTTTGCATAACTGCACCACTCAAATAGTGCATGGTTGGCCCTACTGAAATTGTAGGTAAGAACCATTCCTTTGCTTTGTCTATTTGGGCTAAACTTAATTCATACTGCAATTCATATTGCTTTATGGTAAGATTATTTGCGCCTGCAAGTTTTAGTATGGTAGGGAGATTTATAGGAATTTTTTTACTCTGTTGCCCGAAACAGCTAATAGCTACTAGACAATAGCTGATGGTCAAAATTATTTTATGTGCTTTCATTCGATACATTTTAAATATTTTTTTAATTATGAATGGACAACCCAATCGTCATTGCGAGGAACGAAGCAATCTTGCCCACCCTACATATTGAAAGAGATTGCTTCGTTCCTCGCAATGACGATAGCTGCAATTGAGTTACTATAAAATACCTCATGGTTTATCACTTATTTTAGCAATTACCAATGAACCATCGGCACATTGGGCATTTCCGGAAATTACAATCCTGTCGCCGGGTTTAACATCGGCATATTTCAACTGGCAATAATCAGCGGTACGAATACCTAATTTCACATTCACTTTTTTCACAATACATTTTACTCCGGCACCCCAATTCAAATTAGTTACTGTGGAATCTACCGGAGTTACTTTGTAAATGAAAGACTGTTGCTCATAGCTTCCTATTGCCTGATTTGGGACAGATATTGTGCTGTCCGTAGAGGATACTTTGAAATTTACATTGGCAAACATACCGGGATGAATGGTATGGTCTTTGTTTGATAAATCAACCTGTACAAGCATTGTTTTTGTGTCCTCATTAAGTCCGTAAGCAATTCTTGAAACCGTTCCATTAATTACTGTATTTGGTAAATCCTGAAAGGTGATATTTACAGGGGTTCCCTTTGTTATGTATGGGGAATTGACTTCAGGAATACTTACATTCAAACGTATGATTGAAATATCCTGAACCTTAAATAATGGCTCTGTACTTGGACGGTCCAATCCATTTTGCACAACTGCACCTGTATCAACATAGCGATTAGTTATTACCCCATCAAACGGCGCACGTATAGTAAGATAACTGATTTGTGAATTGATTGCATTTAAAGCTGCCAAAGCACTTTCGTATTTGGCTTTTGCTTCATCCACTTGCTGCAATGGTACAAGTTCAGGTGTTTTTTTGTACACCGATTCAAGGCGGTTGTAAATAGCCGTAACTCCATCCAACTCTGCTTTTGCTTTTTCCTGTTCCTCCATAAGTTCAGGATTCCCAAGTTCAGCGAGAACCGCGCCCCTTTTCACCATATCACCTATATCGTATTTCCACATTTTTACATAGCCATTACTCATAGCATATAATTTTACTTCCTGATTTGCCATTGCCTCGCCTGCAAGACTAATGGAATTTTGAAAACCCCTTATTTGCGGTTGGCATACCAATACTGATGGAAGATTAGTTGTTGCGTTTTCATTTTTTTTATCATCCGATGAGTGGCATGCCGCAAATGAGAGTAATGTTATTAAAATAAATAAGTTGCATTTTTGCTTTGCAAGCCCCAAACCCCTAAAGGGGCTTCCTAACGTCACTGCGAGGCTCCGCGAAGCAGTCTTACTAATCCGGGATGCAATCTTTAAAGGGTAAGATTGCTTCGCGGAGCCTCGCAATGACGAATTACCGTTATTTAAAGTCTGCCTAAGGCGGATTCTGGGCAAATTGATTTTTACTTTCATGTTTTTGAATTAAATTTTATGAGTTTGAAGGTGATGCATTTTCTGTAATTTGTAATGGGGGTAATTCGTGCTTCTTTTTATTGAACAAATAAAAGATAACCGGGACCACAAACAGGCTTAATACTAAGGCTGCAAATACTCCGCCAATAATGGCTCTTGCAAGTGGCACATTGGCTTCTCCTCCAATTTCATTACCAAATGCCATAGGTGCAAGGGAAAATATGGCGACTGTTGCGCTCATAAGAATGGGGCGGAAACGGTTGCTAGCACCACGCCTTACGGCTTCTTTCAAAGGCATCTTTCCTTCTTTTATGATTTCATCCATTACGCTGGGCTTGGTTTCTTCTTTCAGCATATTGGCGTTCATTTTATCCACTAAAAGAGTACTATATGATACTGTTATACCAACCATCATAATAATACCCATGAACGATTGTATGTTGAAATATGTGTGTGAAAAGAAAAGCATAAATACTACACCTATTAGCCCTAAAGGCACAACCATTATTATAATGAGCGGAAGTTTAAACGAACGGAGTAAGGGAACAATTATCAGGTAAACCATAAGTATCGCAAGAATCAAACCAAAACCAAGACTACCAAAAGCATCGTTCATACTTTTTATTTCTCCTTTTGCTGATATTGTATATCCTAACGGGACGGAATCTTTCACGGGTTTTATTGCCTTTTCTATTTCGGTAGCAACGGAACCTATGTCCCTTCCCTGCACGTTAGCATATACATCCATTGTCCTTTGCACATCTATGTGCTTTATTTCTATGGGCTGGGAGCCAGTTGAGATTGTTGCCACATCCTTTAAGAGGATGTCTTTTTTATCGGAATTATCATTGCTGATGCTTACATTACCAAGAGCAGAGGCATCATCCAACCTGTATTGCGGATAGGTTACACCTAAAAAATAATCATTCCCTGTTCTTGGGTCTACCCAAAAAAGATGGCTGTTAAAAGCGGATGAGGAGTTCAGCGAGCTTTCCACATTCTTAATTATTTCATCGGTAGAAAGCCCAACCATAGCGGCTTTGGTGCGGTCAATATGCAAGTCAATTTCAGGGTGGCTTATACGTTCATCAATGCGTACATCCCTTGCTCCCGGAACTTGTTGTGCAATATCCCTAATCTTAACCGCTATCTCATTAAGTTTAGAGAAGCGGCTTCCGGTTATTTGAATATCAATAGGAGAAGGCGCACCGTTATTTAATGCAGCTCCCACTATTCCGCTCATATTAAATGCAAAACTCACACCTGGGAAGCCATTATTCAACTTTTGACGGAGGTGTTCAACAAAATCTTTTGTCGGGGTTCTGTGTTCATCTTTCAACTGAACATTAATAAAGGCATCCTGGGTTCCTGAATTAGGAGTATAGGCAGCATCAATATTGGGTTGTACGCCAATGTTAGATACAATAGCCGTCAATTCATTCCCCGTTTCGGCTTTTATTTCATTCTCAATTTCCCCGATTTTTTGTTGGGTGACTTCTATCCGTGTTCCAGGGTCAAGATGCACAAATACAGTAAACTGCCCCACATCCATTTGCGGGAAAAATTCCGTTCCAATTCCTTTAATCAGAAACATGGCTGCAATAAATAAAACGACTACGCCGGTAATTACCCATTTGGCATATTTCAAGGCTTTATCAAGTAACCATTCATAGCCATGCAACAGGCGATTAAGGAAATTCTGAAACCTTCCTAAAATTCCTTTATGTCCTACACCCTTAATAGGGTTCTTCAGCATAGCGGCACTCATTATTGGCACCAGCGTAAGCGAGAAAAACAATGAGCCTCCCATTGCAAAAGATACTGCTATTGCTAAAGCAGGAAACAGGAACCGTGCTACCCCGGTCAAGAATACGATTGGAAAAAATACAATTACAATAGTAAGTGCAGTAATGATTACAGGCATTGTAACCTCCTTCGTACCTATAATAGCGGCCTGTTCAGGATACTGTCCTTCGTGCAAATGTTTATCAATATTTTCAAGCACCACTATGGCAGTATCTACCAAAAGCCCAACGGAGAGAGCCATTCCACCCAATGTCATGCTGTTAATAGTATTATCGGTAAAACTTAATCCAAGAAAAACTACCATTAAAGCCAATGGAATACTTATTGCAACTATTAAAGCAGAACGATAGTTTCCAAGAAAAAAGAGTAACACAAGGCATAGCAACCCAATGCCTGTCAACCCTTCTTTAAGCAACCCGCTAACTGAATGTTTTACATAAACGCTTTGGTCAAAAATGGTATTTAGTTTGATTGAGGAAGGTATCTGTCCTTCTATGGTTGGAATTTTTTCCCTTACCCCGTTTACATCATTAATAATATTGGACCCGTTCCTACGGTACAAAGGAATATAAACCTGATTCTTTCCGTTTACACGGGCAATATTGGTTTGTATCTGGTTGCCGTCTTTTGCATATCCAATATCTTTCAGATAAACCGGATTCCCTTTATCATCCTTTTTCAATACAATATCATTAAACTCATCTACACTTGTAAACATGGCATTTGCAGCCACGTTATAATTGATAGCGCCAATGTTAATATCTCCTGTTGGTATCATTACATTGTTCTTTTCCAACTCTCTCATTACATCTGTTTGCGAGAGGTTGTAATTCTGCAATTTTTCGGGGTCAACATAAATTAGAATCTGCCTTAATTTTCCTCCATATACTGCGGGGGCTGTAATACCATCTACTGTTTGCAGGATAGTTCGGATAGTATATTGAGCAATATCATACAGTTGCTGTTCATTAAGTGAATCGCTGCTGACTGTTAGCAACGCCAAGGGAATAGAAGCGGTGGGGTCAAAAGGCAATACAATAGGAGGCAATGTTCCGGGCGGAAGGTGGCTCATATCACTATTGACCAATGACGATACAGACGCAATGGCAGCATCGGGGCTAACATTAGAATGAAAATAATCTTTCACCACACTTACCCCGGTAATGCTTTTTGATTCCTGTGTTTGTATTCCGTCCGCCTGACTGGTAAAACGCTCCAATCGGGTAGATATATCTTTCTCCACCATATCAGGCGGCATACCCTGATACACGGTTAAAATTTCAATAGCGGGAGATTTAAAAACAGGTAGAATATCTACCGGAAGCCTGCTAACGCTGACAATTCCAAGTATTGCCACTAACAGGGCTATTACAATAATCAGGTGTTTATTCCTGAACGCAAAATGAACCATAAATTTTCTTTTGAAAGATGAAGAATAAAAAAACTTCAAACAAGGCACGTTGTTCCCAATGGAAACAAGTAAATAATCCCGTAATACTATGGGATTAGCTTAACAAAAGAAAGGAGGGGACCGTAAGGGCGTGGAATAATAAATTTCCCGTGTTATGGGTAATTTATAATCTAAAGAAGATAGGTATTCAATTATTCCTGCAAATTTTTCAGGTATAAGATTATCGGATTTCATCGAGAGTACTAAAACGTTGGGACATGAAATTGAAACTGCGCTTACATTAGTTGCGCTATGAAACCGAATGAATGGAGAATCGCCACCGGCTGGTTGATGCTTACCGGAATTGGTTGTATAAGATATGGCGGTAATAGAAAACTTCGACCCTTTGGAAGATTTATGGCTTCCTGATTCTGTATGAGAGATTGCAAAAAAACCAAGCAGGCAAAAAGTAAAAATATAAAGCCATTTAGCTTTCATGGGTCGTATATAGGTAGCAAAGATAGACAAAATACAAATAGCTCTTTTTAAGCTAGTGTTAAAGGGTGTTAAGCTCAGTTAATTGAATTGAGAGTTATTTTAATAACTTCTGAAATTCTTTCAAATCAAGCTCTGATTGATAAAGTTGCTTCGATAACTCTAAATACTGACGTTCTAACGAATTATTGTGGGATAAGATATTTGCCCTTATTGAAGTCAAATTTTTATATTCAGCTTTTATATCAGTTTCCAATCTTTGCCGTTTGCTTGAAATCTCATTGGAAACCATCACAATTTCATTATCAATCATCTTTATATCTGGTGTATAAATGAATCCAGTACCTATCAGTCTCTGCCAATCAAAGAGGATTTGAGCACTTTTTGGCCCAATACCAGCAATTTTGATATTCTTTAATTTAGAAACATCTGCTGCATTACGAATTCCGTTATTATAAATTAAGAGTTTTTTAGCAGCGCCGAAACTTATTATATGATGTTGGCGAATATCGAATTGTTGGAGATAAAGGCTTTTCTTCAACCCTCTTTTTATTTGAAGCGAATTCAACCGTGAGATTTCTATAGCCATGCCTTTACTTATTATCTCCAATCCCGCATTATTAGGATTTACTCCATCCATTATATTTGTATTGACACCACCCGGCGCTATTGCATTACAACGAATCCCCTTAGATGAATACATATAACCTATGTTTTTGGTTAATCCTTTTGCGGGAAGGCCAAGTTCAAATCCGGCCGCCCCAACAGAATAAGGATAGGGGTTTTGGTGTAATAACTGAAACCCTTTATCATTTTATCTCCTTTGAAGAACGTGAGCGGGTAAAGGTGTACCCCCACCAGATCAAAACAAATTGTAAGGGGATTCTTAAAATAGCAATCCATAAATACCTGTCATTATTTTTCCAGTAATCTATTAGCATTTGAATATGAAGCCAAAGGAAAATTATCAACATTATAATAATCAGGATAGATGCTATTTTTCTAGTATATTGAGGTATAAGTAATAATGCAAGTACTATTTCACAAGCTCCACTCACATAGATCAATAGCTTATGGTAACCAATATATTTTGGCATAATCACTTCGTAGAAATCAGGATTATAAAAATGATTTGCTCCCGCTAAAACATACAAGGCCACCATTAGGTAAAGGGAAAACTTTTTCATTTGGAGCGGAAAACGGGGCTCGAACCCGCGACCCTCAGCTTGGGAAGCTGATGCTCTACCAACTGAGCTACTTCCGCTAATAGATAACAAAGATAATAGAAATCAACTGTACAATTGCTCTAAAAGGATTAATTCATCAGGTCCTACAATTCCCTCATTATATTTCTTCATGAATCCAATTAATTTCTCACGGTTTAAGTTTTTCAGTTTCTTCTCTAAAATTATTGCCTCCTGTCTTGTTTCTTTCATTATTTTCCAAAGAAGCACCCAGGGATTACCTCCAGAAGTAAATACATTTCTGTGTCCATTATGTCTGATAAGTCTTTCATTTATATCAGATGTCTGCCCCTTGTAAAACTGATCTGTTGATTTGGAATACAGTATATAAACAAAATAGGGCATCTGGAATTTGTTTTTAGAGATGAAAATAGGGCTCGAACCACGAACTCTCCTGACTGTGAACGTCTGGATGCTCTACCAACTGAGCTACTTCCACTTAGTATGCAAATATAAGAGAAATGATTATTTACCACAGATATTCCAATAAAACTACTGTTATATTATCAATTCGTTCGTATATCATTACCTTTGCGCTACAAAAATTCAACTGTGGCAGAAAACAAACCCCGTTCAGGCGCACTACTCACCTTTTATGTGTTGGTTATTTATGTGGCCCTGCAATTCTTTTGGTGGTCCTATGTAATGGTTGCCCAAAGCGAAGAGATATTCAACCGTAAAATGGAACTGATATCAGCCTATTCAAGCCCGGCTGATAGTAAAATTAAGCAGGATGCTTTGCGCAAAGAAATGGTTAAGAAATGGTACATGGTGATAGGCGAAGGAAGCGTTTTCCTGGTTATTCTTTCCCTGGGCGTTGTAATGGTCCGCAGGTCATTCCGCAAAGAAGCGGAATTAATGGCTAAGCAAAAAACTTTTCTTCATTCTATAACCCATGAATTTAAATCGCCGGTAGCATCACTGCGCCTTCAGCTTGAAACCCTGCAAAAACGCAACCTTAATCCTGAGCAACAGCAAACGGCACTTGCAAATGCCATAGATGATACAGAAAGATTGGATATTCTTATTGAAAAGATATTAATGGCTGCCCGTATTGATAGCGGGGAACTACCAAATGTTCTTGAATTTATGAACCTTTCGGAAAAACTGAAGGAGATAATTGCGCAAATAAGCCGTTCCTATCCCAGAAGGAATGTTGTTACCAATATTCAAAATGATGTTTTTCTGCACATTGATCCCTGGGCGCTTAATTCCATTGTAACGAATTTAATAGAAAACGCCTTTCTCTATTCCCCTGTTGATAAAACAGTTGTTATAAGTTTAAAATGGGAAGGGAACACCGTGTCTCTTTCGGTGAGAGACCAGGGTATAGGAATACCAGACAAAGACAAGAAACAGATCTTCCAGAAATTCTATCGCTCCGATGTGACACAGGGATATAAAGGTACAGGGCTTGGATTATTCCTGGTTGATTATTTTGTAAAAGTTCATAATGGAAAGATAGAAATAAAAGACAATACTCCTGAGGGCAGTATTTTCGATATTTCACTCCCAACCACCAAAACAGATGCACACCGGTAAAAAAGTTGTACTTATAATTTTAGATGGATGGGGGATTGGTGACGGCTCTAAATCTGATGCTATTGCTAACTCTAAAACTCCTTTTGTAAACAGCCTTTATAAAAAGTATGCCCATTCCAAATTAAATACTTCAGGAGAGAATGTGGGGTTGCCTGATGGACAAATGGGCAACTCGGAAGTTGGACATATTAATATTGGGGCCGGACGAATTGTATACCAGGATTTAGTGCGCATTAGTTTGGATATAAAAAATGGAATCTTGCAAAAAAATGAAGTGTTGCTAAAATCTCTCCTCTACGCGAATGAGCAAAATAAAGCCGTTCATATTATGGGGCTTGTATCAGACGGTGGCGTTCATTCTCACATATCTCACTTAGAAGCATTATGTGATATAGCGGCTGAAAATAAATGCAAAAATGTCTTTATACATGCCTTTACCGATGGTCGCGATTGCGACCCGCACAGCGCGAAAGAATTTATTGCTGAACTGGAAAAGTATATCGCTAATGATACTGCCAAAATTGCTTCAGTAATTGGGCGCTACTATGCGATGGACCGTGACAAACGTTGGGAACGTGTTAAGATTGCTTATGATTTGCTGGTGAATGGAACTGGCAAAAAAAGCCCCCATGCAGGAACTGCAATCGAGGAATCTTACATAGATGGGGTATCGGACGAATTTATAAAACCAGTTGCAATTACAGATTCCAATGGAAATGTTTTACCACGCATAAAAGAAGGTGATGTAGTTATTTGTTTCAATTACCGCACCGACAGGTGCAGGGAAATAACGCAGGTACTTACTCAGCAAAATATGCCGGAACAAGGAATGCAGACTATTCCGCTACATTATGTTACCATGACCAATTATGATGAAAAATATCATGGAATAGAGGTACTTTATCATAAAGATGATTTGAAAATGACACTTGGGGAAGTATTGTCATTAAAAGGTAAAACACAAATCAGAATCGCTGAAACGGAAAAATATCCACACGTCACTTTTTTCTTTTCAGGTGGAAGGGAAGATGTATTTCCAGGAGAAAAGCGTATCATGGTTCCATCACCGAAAGTTGCAACCTATGACCTAAAACCAGAGATGAGTGCCATCGAACTTACTGATGCCATAGTTCCGGAATTGCAAAAAGGAGAAGTTGATTTTGTGTGCCTCAACTTTGCAAACGCCGATATGGTAGGCCATTCGGGTGTGTATGCAGCCATAGTTAAAGCTGTCGAAACGGTTGATACTTGCCTGCAACGTGTTGTAGAAGCAGGACTGCCAAATGGATATTCCTATATCATTATAGCCGATCATGGCAATGCAGATCATGCCATAAACGCGGATGGTTCACCTAATACGGCCCACTCCACCAATCCGGTGCCTTGTATTCTGGTAGATAAAGATGTCACAAAAGTTTCTGATGGCAAACTGGCAGACATTGCTCCAACGGTTTTAAAGTTAATGGATATTGAACAGCCTTTGGAAATGACCGGAAAAGCTTTGGTTTAATTCCCATTTTGTTTTGCCGGTTCTGTTATTGTCAAAATCCTAACTTTGTCAATGAATCAAATTTAGTTTCATGTCAAAACTTCCCTTAACAGTTAAAATACCCTGCTATCTTCTAAGTTTGGTTTTAGGTGTAATTATTCTTATTTACTCGAAAGAATTTTTACTGCCTATGGTATTGGCGGCCCTGCTTTCTTTATTGCTGTATCCATTATTTAAGAAGCTTACCCAATGGAAATTCCCGACTATTTTAGCGGTATTCCTCACTATGCTCGTTGTAGTAGTAGTTGTTGTTGGTACAGCCCTTATTATAAGCAAAGAGATTAGTTTGGTTGTAACAGACATAATGAATTCGGGTGGGAAAATAAATGATAAAATACTTGCATTGCACAACTATATTGCGCTTCACTTTCATGTTGATGATGCAACGACTACCAACTGGCTCTCCAATTTAAAAGATAAACTGCTTGGCCTTAGCGGCAGTGTAGCCTCCGGAGCCCTTTCCACAACGGGCAGCTTTATGAGTTCATTAGCACTGGTGATAGTGTATGTATTCTGTTTCTTGCTTTATAACCGCTCCTTCCATGATTTTGCATATGCACTAATGGGCGATGAAAAGCAAACCGAAGCCAGCTCAATAATCGGCCACATACAAAAACTAGTGCAGCATTACTTGTTAGGATTGCTTACCGTAATTTTTATCATAGGTACATTAAACAGTATTGGTTTATTTATTATTGGTGTTGATCATGCTTTGTTTTTTGCATTTTTTGCAGCCATGTTAACCGTCATACCATACATCGGAATATTTATCGGCGCTTCGCTTCCGGTATTTTATGTCCTACTTACAAGGGATTCCATGTGGCCGGCAGCAGGGGTGTTAGGAATATTTCTCACGGTGCAATTTCTCGAATCGAATTTTATTACCCCTAAAATTGTAGGTTCCAGGGTAAGCGTTAATCCGTTT